>MNWT01000024.1 GCA_001872735.1 Verrucomicrobia bacterium CG1_02_43_26
GTAGTATGGGGTGGGCATCCATACCCGTATCAAAAATGAACGCTTCAGGAGAAGCGGGATCCCATACAACATAGGCGTTTACGAAAGCGCCATAGTAGGGGGAAGGGATTTGCTTTAAACCGTTAAGGCTTACCTGTTCCGGAAGCCAACCATCTGCTAGGGCGATGAGCCCGCTTTCATTAAGTTGTAGAGCCTGTGCAATCTTCTTTAAATCGTTGTGAGAGGTGTTTTTATGGAGTTTCTTGACGGCTGCGAGCTCACCGGAACTGATGTTGGCGAGTGATTCGAGCTCCAAGTCGCTTATATTAAGCCCCCTTTGGGCTTTAGCGATAACATCGGGGACGAGGTCTTCTGTTTCGGTGTACATCTAAGACTATCTTAGATTCTAGAAAAGAAGATTAGCAACAGGAAAAGAGAGAGCCAGCCGTGAGTTTTCAATCGTACTGGTCTAATAATAAACCACATCGCTGCAGTTATTTACAATTTCATAGTAGTATTCGTTTATTAGCGCTATGATTTCTTGTTCCGTATAGTGTAGGATACAACGAAGAATGGTGAAAGCCGCTTCGTTCGAAAATATTGTTAAGACGAGAGATTTGTGCGTTTCTTTACCAACCTTGCCGAGCAAGTCCTTTATACTGAAGGAGGGGCAAATTTTGTTTATACAGTCGATCCTATCTAGATCAGGTTCACTTAGAATATCTTCTAGAAGTTGCAAAAAGCGTTGTTGTTGCATAAGTGCTTCAAACGAATACTTTTCTTTTTCTAATCTATTTTGCTGATATCGCTGCCAGGCTTGGTATTCATTTTTTATGTAGTCGAGAAAGTGAGAAAGCATTTTATTAGCAACCCTATATTCAGGATTTCTGAGTATCTCGTTGACGTGTATCTTTAATTCACACCCTCCGGTAAAGCTATTGAGCTCTGTTAAGGTTGCCTCATGATAGTGCTCCAGTGCCAGTTTATAGTGATCACTTTGTTTAAAAGCAGTGGGGGTAATTTCTCCCTTTAGCCCTGCTCTTTTCCACCTTATATAGTACTCCTTGACGGATTCCTTTAATTCTTTTGTATTTCCATAATACACAGCATGGTCTTGCATAATGTGAAAAATGAATTTCAGATCGCTCTTATGTTCGTAGGATCTTTCATTAAATTCCGTCCTGAAATATTGAATTACTTCTGAGCCTTTTGGGTGTCCTGCCTCAAAGAGGAGTACGTTGCCTACGAATTCAGTATCCTGGCAGTGATAGAGTAAGGTTAACGGTGTTTCGCCAAAATGGTTAGTTTGCGTGAGTAGCGCATTGTTTTGAGGGTCATCAATAATCTCATTTATGGCCCTCCAGGCGTCAATGGATTTTAGCTTAATGATCCAATGAAAAAGATTGTTTTCTTGTGCGTCGTTGGTTGCGAGAGATACAAACGTACTAAAATGCTTGATGAAGCAATTGATTAAGACTTCATTATCTATAATACCTGTTTGATGTTCAAAGTGGATCAGTAATTTATATAAATCGAAGTCAGATATGCGCTTATTTGAAGTGATATCAGCGATAACGCTTTCTAAGTCCCAATTGTGATTCTTCCAGGTGTTTACGTTTCGGTTGATTAAAGCGATTTCATTGATGGGAAGATTTATATCTTTAGAAACAGAAACCCTGCCGGTGGGTGACTCGGATTTAGCGATAACCGGTTTATCGTTATTCGAATTATGATGATTCGTGTAAACGCTATTATTATTACTATTATTACTATTATTACTTAAGTTATTGTTGGTATTCATGATATTGTGTGATAATAATATACTTTCCTGTTTTAATGTCAAATTATTTATACGTTTCATTTTAGTTGATTCTGGTTGAATAATTTAAACAAAACCCTCAGGAGAGCTGATTTATAGCTATTGACAGCTCGTTGGGCGGCGGTAAACTGGAGGTTGATTCAGAACACCTCAACTATCCCGATTCCGAGCCAGTGGCCATTGTTAAAGTAAGAGAGCATTTTAGGGAGCTATATGGCAATCAAGTCGTCCGCGGGACTTTTTGGACGCTGTTTGGCTACGGTGTGAGCCAAGTATTGCGGTTGGGAGGGAATTTGATCTTAACGCGACTCCTCTTCCCTGAAGCCTTTGGCTTAATGGCACTGATTAGCATGTTTATGATTGCGGCCGAGATGTTTTCCGATGTAGGGATAGGGCCGAGTATTATCCAAAATAAGCGAGGGAACGATCCTGTTTTTTTGAATACGGCGTGGACGATACAAAGCATACGGGGATTTTTTTTGTGGATGGCATTGTGTATCCTGGCATGGCCCATGTCACAATTTTACGAGGAGAAGCTGATTGCGGTGATGCTGCCCGTTGTGGGCTTCAATATGCTATTAGGAGGATTGAATACGACAGCGTTTTTCACCCTCAACAGAAGGTTAGAATTGGCCAGGATAACGCTGGTAGATCTCGGTTGCCAGATAGGCGGGCTCGTTGCGATGGTTTTATGGGCATGGATATACCCAACAGTCTGGGCACTTGTTTTCGGAGGTGTATTTGCAACGACATTGAAGTTAATGGCGGGCCATATATTTTTACCGGCACTGACGAAACACCGTTTTCATTTTGATCGCGAGTGCATGCGCTCCCTCTTTCGTTTTGGCAGGTGGATATTTTTGAGCACTATATTTGGCTTTTTCGCGGGGCAAGGAGACAGAGTGATCCTGGGAAAAGTGTTAACACTGGCGCAATTGGGAGTATATTCTATTGCCAGTATGTTAGCCGATGGGGTGATCAGCGCATTAGAAAGCTTAGCCAGCAAGGTGCTTTTCCCCCTTTATTCGCGTTTGGCGGAAGGAGATCCTGCTGAAATGCGGCACAAAATAGGGAAGTTACGCTTGAAGTTACTGCTAGCTACGCTGCTACCGATTTGCCTGATTATTGCGGGGGGAGACCACTTGATTGCGTTTATGTATGACCACCGCTATCATAACGCCGGCTGGATGTTACAAATATTGAGTATTGGTGCCTTGGCAGCTTCTGTAAATATTATGATTGCCCCGATCGTGATTTCGCACGGGGATTCCTTCGGGTTTATGATAACGGTTTTCTTAAGTGCATTCACTCTATTACTATGTATGTTCATAGGGGGATTTCTATGGGGATCCTTTGGGCTTGTGTTGGGTATAACCGTATCCTCGTTTGCTTATTACCCGGTGATGGCTTATTTCGCTTATCGATACAGGATATGGACACCGGTGATGGACTTTACGTATATAGCGGGTGGGGGAATACTATCCTTAACCGGCTGGATCTTGCTGCATTAAAAGAATTTACATCTATTATTAACTATGTTACGAACGAGAAGTATGAAAGTCCCCTCCCTTGCCCCGTTTACGAGAAGAATTTTAGCGCTCCTGGGTCTATTGGGGTTAGCTGTTGCGCTGGTTGGTTGTGGTGCGCGACAACGAGCAGATATAAAAGAACGTTCTTACACACCCTTTGAGGCATCAAATATTTATTCCGCTAATACATTACCGGACGACTTAAAGCGAGTAGCCATGTTGCCCATGTATGATACACAAATATCTGATGAGCAATTGGAGATGATGGACCAAACCTTTTTAGGAGAACTCAATAAGCAGAACCTCTTTGAAGTAGTCTATATTAGCCGGGATGATTTAGAGTATTTGTTTAAACAGAGGCAGTTTAACTCTGCGGAAGCCCTGCCGGCTAATTTCTTCAAAGTGATTCAGCAAACGTATGCCACCAATGGGGTTATATTTCTTGATTTAACTCATTATCAACCCTACCGACCTATATCTATAGGGGTACGCAGCAAATTGGTAGATATATCTAATGGCAGTATTTTATGGGCATTTGATACGGTATTTGACTCTGGAAACCCGCATGTGGCATCAGCAGCGAGGCAATTTCAGATGAACTATAACAAGGCTTCGTATCCATTAGATACCGGAGGCGTGATTTTGAAGAGCCCACGTATTTTTTCTAAATATGTTGCCTATGAGATGTTTAGCACCATTCCGAGGCGTTAATATGAGAAAAAAATAAAAAATTGTAATTTTTACTAAAGAAATCGAATTTTTGACCGACTTGAAGGATAGCCATGGATATACACCCTACAAAATCAAATGAATCTACGCATAGCTTGGATAAAACACATCATTCCAGAAAATCATCGGGAAAGGGATCCATTCCCGCAAAAGGAGGAAGCCACTCTCATGGAGATGAAGCGAGCTCAACAGCTCCTGTGGATAAGTTAAGAGTTTTTGCTACAGAAGTAGAAAAAATTGACGATATAAGAATGGACAAAGTTGAGGATGCTAAGAAGAAGATAAATGATCCGAACTATTTTAGTGAGGAGAAGTATGGGCAACTGGCGGATTCAATATTGTCTCAACTAAAAACCATGAGAGAAGAATTGTAGTCAAGCACAGAAACTTGTTACCCAACCCCAGACGAGACCATGAGTTATAAAAAGTTCGCAAAAACATACAAAACAACGGCAATGGAAACGGCATCCCCTGGAAAGATTATCTTAATGTTGTTCGATGGTGCCTTGAAGTTCATAGCTACGGCAAAAGTTGGCTTTGGAGAGGCAGATGCCCGAATTCGTAACGAGACGATTAATAACAACGTTGTCAAGGCGAGGAATATAGTACTGGAGTTACAAGCGAGCTTGGATCGCTCTGTGGGCGGTGAATTTGCACAAAAGATGTTTGAGTTGTATGATTACATGTATGCCAAGTTAAATGAGGCAAATGTGAAGAAAGAGCTCAACCCGTTGGAAGATGTGGAATCGAAATTGATGGTGATAAGGGACGCGTGGAATGAAATGCTAACAAAGGGGGAAACGACAGAAGTTGAATCCAACAGCATTTCTTGCAGCGCGTAAGGGATAATTTATGGGAGAGAAATCAGAAGCTGCGTTGTGGAGGTTATTGGAAGACCTGGAAGACCTTATTGAGCAAGAAGCCTTTGTTATCAAACAGTATAGTTTTGATGAACTAGGCAAAGTGCTAGAGAAGAAAGAAACCGTTATTCAAGGCTTGGTTAAAGCAAGCCAAGAGAGCGGGATTAACCGCAAGACGAACGAGGAGTTTGGAAGGCGTATGGATAGGGTGTTGGGTTCGCAGCGAGATAATTCCGATGAATTGTTACACAATATGGAGTTGGTGAAGCAAGAGCTTCAGAACAACGCCCGTGCTAAAGGAAAGTTGCGGGGGATAAAAGGCACGTACGGCAGCATGTCTGCCGTAGTGAGTAGTGGCCAGCAAGCAAAGCATAGCGTTTAGCTACCAATATTTGATTAGCTTTGACAGTGTTGTGGTGTTTTGCCATTGTTTTGGCATGATAAATTTGACTCTGTTGAAACGTTCGAAAGTGTTATTTTTGGGGATATGTGCCCTTTCTGCTCCTCTTTTAGCAGTGGGCTGCGAGGGATGCAAGCCACTCGAATTAGAGCGGGAGCCAGCCGCAAGCGCAGGCTATATGGATAGCAGCGTAGAGGCCAATACGCTTTTTAATGAGACATGGGCTGCGCTGGCCAGTAAGCAAGGCGGCGAGGAGAATATACATTTTCCTAAAAAAATCTTGTGGTTAACCGGTGCACCAGGAGCGGGAAAGGGCTATCATTCTCCAGCAATCATGGAGTATTCAGGGATCACCTCAGAACCGATTGTGACAAGTGATCTGTTAAGAAAACCTGAGTTTATGGAGCGCATCAATTCCGGGTTGCTGATTAATGACAGAGTCGTTGTTGAAGAACTGTTTAATACACTTATGGAGCCCGGCTATCAAGCAGGCTGTATCATTGATGGTTTTCCACGGACAATGGTTCAAGCAGAGATAGTGACATTGATGTATGAAAAACTAAAAGACAGCGGCGTGGCCTTTTATGTGATTTTATTGGATGTGAACGAAGATTTGAGCGTGGAGAGGCAGTTATCACGAGGCCGAAAGGCAGTGGAGCATAATAAGCGCGTCCAGGAAACCGGAGTTGGGGAACTTATAACGGTTCGCGCCACGGATGTGGATGAAACTTATGCACGCAAGCGTTTTGAAATCTTTTTAGAACAAAGCTACTCTGCCTTTGAAGTCATGAGAAAGCAGTTTCCGTTTAATGACATTGATGCCAGTGCGCCTGAGGCTGAAATAAAAGAAGCAATTCGTAAGGAAGTTCTTTGGCAAGAAGGCTTAAACGCGGGTTACGCGGCGAGGAATTAGAGGTTAGTTTAGGGTTGTTCGATCACCCTTAATTTGTTTGAATCGGGGTAGTTCACTGGTGCTACCCCGATATGCTTAAAGAAGTTGAGAATGTTCATCAGTCGCAAGGCCCTGGTTTTAGACGTTGGTTTACGGATGATTTGCTGGAGCTAATTGTTTGGTATGATGATGACAATTATTTAGAAGGCTTTCAGCTTTGCTATTATGATGAGGAAGACCCTTGTGCGTTAACGTGGCGCAGTGACAGCAGTGTGATTTATAGCCATATAGACGTAGGTGATGAGAATCCGCTGGTGAATCAGACCCCCATTTTGCATCCAAGGCAGCATTATTCCGTTGCTATGCTGAAGCAGCTTTTTGCGGAAAGGTGCCCGGATATAGACAAAAGCTTAAGCATACATATTTTAAATGTATTGGAGAAGGAGCACTTGAAGGGATCCTTTTAGGTTAAGCGGAATCTTCTTGCAGGAGCTTTTTGTAGATACGGTTTTGTGTACGCGGGAGCTTTTTGACATCGTAGGCACATTGCTCAAGGCGTTTTAAGCCGAAACGGTAGGCCGCAGATAGTTTAGCATAGGAGAACTGGCCTTTATTTTCGAGTTCCTGTTTACAAAATGAGAGGTAGCGTATGCCGTTGTGGACATTGCTCTTCCAATCCCAGGCCTTAGTGTAGGGCTCGTCTGTAACTGTTTTCCAAGCCGGTAGACTCATTTGCATGATTCCGCGAGCGAATTTGCTTTGGGCAACAGGGTTGAGATTACTTTCCGCAAGCGCTATATTGTAGACGAACTCAGGGTCTAAGTCGTACTGAGGGGCAACCATGGCAATCTCGTCCACAATACTATCGTTTGAGAGACGTATGGCGGCCTGAGTCTTATATGTCCATATGAGACCCTGGATGGTAATGACCACAATGGTGAGGGCGACTAAGTGGTTTGGCCTTAAATTGATACGAGACATGATAACGTTTACGTAATTTTATTAAGCGATTGTTCTCGATAAATGGCAATAGGAAATTGAATAGCTGTTAACCCGCGATTTGCTCTCGGAACTTTTCTATACGAAGCGGGTTACCTACGACCATGAGGACATCGTCCGCCTTTACCGTTTCTTCCGGTAGAGGCGCGGTGATTTGATCTTCTCCTCGCTGGATACCGATGACGTTTATGCCATGTTCGCGACGTAAATTAGCATCAGCCAGAGTGCTGCCATCGAGTAGAGAATCCTTTTGGACAAAGATTTGTTCGATCTCGAAAGAGTGGCTACGAGCGACCTCATGTTCACGAGATTGCTCATTAAAGATATCCATTGCCTGGTTTTTTTGATCCTCATTACCGAGGAGAATGATGTGGTCTCCCGGGAACAGAGGTGCATCAGGTGAGGGATCGTAGATGGTATATTTACCGCGATTAAGCCCGATGATAGAGGCACCTGTTTTATGACGTAAATTAAGCTCGGCGATGCTCTTACCACTCACACTGGAACCTTCCGGAAGAATGATATCATACAACGTGACCGGCCAGGGATATTTTTCTTTAATTTCCTTTAACGTAGAATCCCGACGATCCTCTGATGTGGATTGAATTTCGGTATTGAAGCTTTCGATAAAGAGGTATTCCAGGCGACTGTTAATCTTTATGATATGCCTCCAGAAGAAGAGACTCATTGCAATAACAAGGCCTACGAAAACCGCTAAGGCAACGCCCGAAGGTAAATAAGCGGCGGCAACGGATAAATAGAGTCCGCCGAAGGTGATTAAGACAATGCATAGAATACCAGAGCTCAGGACGTTAACCAACCTGCCTTGAGTAAATTGCTTACGGGTGTTTATGCTAAATACTGCCTGAATGATGAGCATTAAGACGAAATCCAGGTTGCGTATAATCGCAATTAGAAACGGTAAGCATCCTAGTGCGGCGGCAAGCCAAATGAGATTTTTGATTAAAATTTCGTAGTTGGCTAAATTTTCGCTATTCTCAACGTACTGAGAACTTAAGAACGCGATAACAATAACGCCGTTGAAAAGAAGGAAGTAGCTGATGATTTGTGCCGCGGGTCGAGACAGGAGCCTAAGGAAAGAGTTTCGGCTAAGACGATTTTTAACGATCGTTAAGAACGTGTTGTAAAACTCCGCCGCACTGCGTAACGGCTTCGGCGTAACATCTGCTAATGTATTGTAAATAGGAATAGAATGCTTAACTAATATCGGAACGACAATGATACTGCCTAAGGAAACGCCCACGGCAAGCGTCATAAGAGCAGGCTCGGTAACGTTGTATTGTATCCCCAACGCGGCAATAACGAAGCTGAATTCCCCGATTTGGGCTTTGCAGAGGGCGGCTCGAAAACCGGTTTTTGGTTTTTCACCCGTGAGGAAGAGCCCCCACCAGATACTAATTGTTTTACCAACCACGACGCAGCCGGTAAGGAAAACGATTGTGCCCCAGTATTCCAGGAGAAGCTTAGGGTCTATAAGCATTCCAACGGTGACGAAGAAGACGGCAGTGAAGAGGTTTCGTAGCGGCTCAATTGCGTGCTCGATCTCAATCGCAAGCGGCTGTTGGGATATAATGGAACCTGCTAGAAAGGCACCCAAAGCGATTGAGAAGTTGTAGTGGTCTGCTAACTCTCCCACGCCTAATACGACCGCAATCGTGACGATGGTTAAGACCTCCGGGCTTTCAAATTTCTTTAGTAAGTTCAGGAGCTTAGGCGCGATCAGTTTACCGATAAAGTAAACCATGACAACGAATATGCCTACAAGGAAGATGACTTTACCAACGGCTCCCCAAGCGAAGTGGCCGCTGATACCCACACCGGTTAGGACAACGAGGACGATAATGGCCAAGATGTCTTCCAATACCAGAATACCGATGGCGACTTGGGCGAAATTTGCCTTCAGGGATTTTTGCTCACGAAGGATGGGTATAGTGATCATAGTCGAGCTGATTGCTAACAAACAGCCAAGAAAGAGACCGTTTATGCTAGACCAGCCAAGCAGAGGAGCCACCATGATCCCAATAAAGACCATAAGGGTTGTCTGAAAAGCCACGGCAATGACAGCTGGGCCCATGATCCGTTTGAGCTTTGCGAGATCGAACTCCAATCCTATATAAAACATCAAGAAAATGACACCAAGCTCACTTAAGCTACGGATTGCCTCGAGGTCATGTATCGGTGACTGCGGTAAGAAATTAGGACCCACGAGAAGGCCGCTAATGAGGTAGCCCAGAAGTAACGGGAGCTTGAGCAACCGAAAGATGAAAGTAACGATTCCCGCGCAAATAATTACGATGGCTAGATCATGTAAAATATTACCTTCTACCAATGGAGTGACCCTTTCTTAATGTTTTGTGTTGTTTTTTTGTGGATACAATGAAAGGCTAGTGTAGGATAGGAGGCTTTTCAATATTGTTTTTTGGGTTTCTTGTTTTTTACCCCCGAAATATGCTTTTTCCCTTTCTTACAATGTGCTAATGTCTTGCATTAATTTACTATGACTATTGATAAAACCATTCTTAAAAAAGCTGCAAACGAAGCCAGAGGGTTGGCGATGGATGCTGTTGCAAAATGTAAATCCGGTCACTTAGGGTTGCCATTAGGCGCGGCGGAAATCGGATCGGCATTGTTTAGCCATTTACTGGAATTTAATCCGAGCGACCCAAAATGGATCAATCGAGATCGCTTTGTGCTTTCCGCTGGCCATGGGAGTATGTTTCTTTACTCATGGCTGCATTTATCCGGCTTTCCTGTTTCAATTGAAGACATAGAAGCCTTTCGGGTTTTAAATAGCCACACCCCTGGCCACCCTGAGTATGGAGACACCCCGGGTGTAGAGTGTACTACAGGGCCGTTAGGGCAAGGTATTGGAAATTCCGTAGGTATGGCATTAGCGTCTAAGCGAGCTGAAGCTATGTTTAATACCGATAAGCATAAAGTTTTTAATAACCATATAGTAACGCTATGCGGGGATGGTTGCCTACAAGAAGGTGTTGCAAATGAAGCCATTGCTCTGGCTGGCCTTTGGGGTTTAGATAACTGGATTCTGATTTATGACTCAAATGATGTTACGCTTGATGCGGTTGCGCATAAGACTCAGTCCGGTGACGTCGTAAAACGCTTTGAATCTTACGGCTTTGAGACGCATGTGGTAGACGGCCATGATATTGATGCTTTTACCCGAGCCTTTCAAAAGGCGAAGTCTAACAAAGACAATCGTCCGAAGATCATTATCTGTAAAACCATTATTGGTAAAGGGATACCTGAAGTTGAGCGCACGCATAACGCGCACGGCGAGGCCGGTGTGCCTTATGTGGAAACTGCTCGTAAGAATTTGGGATTACCGGAAGAACGGTTTTTTGTTTCAGATGAAATAAAAACGTTTTTCAAACAAAGAAAAGAGGAACGTGTAGCCGCATACAATGAATGGAAAGTCCTTTTCGAAGATTGGCAGCGCGAAAACCCAGAGTTAGCTAAGCTCCTTAAGAACGGAGTTGCCCATAAAGCCTCTATTGATTTGATGAAAGATATCCCGGCGTTTGCTGAGGATAAGAAAATAGCTACTCGGGAAGCCGGTGGTGTTGCGTTAAACGCTTTAGCCAAAAAGGATCCGCTAATCATCAGTGGTAGTGCAGACCTTCATGGTTCTACCAAGAATTATATTAAAGAAGGCGGTGAGTTTAACAAAGATAACCATAATGCCCAGAATGTACTCTTTGGTATACGAGAGCATGCTATGGGTGCGATTGTAAACGGTATAGGTTATTACGGTTTGTTTAGGGCCTCAGGAGCAACATTCTTGGTTTTTTCAGACTATATGCGCCCGTCGATCCGGTTAGCTGCGTTGGCGAAGTTACCTATATTCCATATTTTTACGCACGATTCTGTAGCTGTCGGAGAAGACGGCCCGACACATGAGCCGGTAGAAACGGTAAGCTCCTTGAGGTTGATTCCAGGCCTGGATGTTATAAGACCAGCAGATCCTGAAGAAACTGCAGGTGCTTTTGCAGCAGCTTATACGCATACGGAAGGCCCAACAGCCCTTATTTTAACACGCCAAGCTGTCCCTATGCTCAATGAAGCAAGTGTACAAGATCGCAGAGAAGGCGTTCAAAAAGGTGGCTATATTATTCGTAAAGAAAAAGGCGAGCTTGGGCTCATCATTATGGCAACAGGTAGCGAGCTGCAACTTGCTTTAAAAGCAGCAGACGAGATTGGTGACCAGGTGAGAGTTGTTTCCATGCCCTGTTTTGAACGATTTGAGCGTCAGACAAGCGAATATAAAGCATCTATTTTGTCTAAAAGTTGCCGTAATCGCATTGCGATTGAAGCCGGTACGACAGGCCTTTGGTATAAGTATGTCGGACTGGATGGTAGAGTAGTCGGTATAGACCGATTTGGTTTGAGCGCTCCTGGAGCGATTGTCTTAAACGAATTAGGTATTAATACAGACAGTATCATGAAGGCGTACCAAGAAATTTCTAGCCAGGAAACGGTAAAAGCATAATCCGTGATAATTTCCTCTTGAAACTTATTGGTTTTAAAATAGACTAAAATTCCGATTCTTAATTGAATGGATGCCGAGATAGCTCAGATGGTAGAGCGACGCACTCGTAATGCGTAGGTCGTGGGTTCGATTCCCATTCTCGGCTCCACCTTTTATTATCCTACCTAAATTCAACTATAAAAAAAGAGAGTATTATGAAAAAGACACTCATGGGCCTATCGGTCTTAATATTATCCGGATGCGCGACTGTCGGGCCTTCTGCGGTAAAACAGGCTCATCGCCCCTATAACGAAGCTTTGGTTCAAAGCTGGAAAGAGCAAATGTTATTAAACATAGTTCGCTTAAAGTATCGTGATAATCCTTATTTTCTGGATGTTACGGGCATTAATACATCCTATGTGTTGAACGCAAATGTAAGAAGTGAGCTCAAGGTTTTGCCTAAGGCATCTGACGCAAACACGATTACCCCTTCCGCGGGCGTAAGTTATGAGGAAAAACCAACTATTACTTATAATCCGGTACAAGGTAAGGATTTTGTAAAGCAAATGCTTTCCCCAATGTCTAGTTCTTCAATGCTTAAGTTAGCTGAAGCTGGTTGGAGTATGGAACGTGTATTTAGTGTGTGTGTGGAGCGTGTAAATCAATTACAAAACGCACCTTCAGCTTCTGGCCCAACGCCTGATTATGTTCCGGAATATGAAAAGTTTGCTCAATGGGTAGCTTCCTTAAGAAAGCTTCAAATAGCAGGCTTGATTGATATCGGTAAGGAACCCGATGCAGGAGACTCAGAGAGGCGTGCAAAGTTAAAAGAACTTGGCTTTAGCCCTAGCGACCAAGACAGTATCGTAATGAAAATTCGTCGTGATCCCAATTATGCTACTACTATTGATGAGTTTTATAGCATCCTCGGTGCTTCCAAGAGCTCGGAAATGCTTAAATTTAACAGCAATTTCGTAAAACAATCTGAAAGCAAGGTAACGATGCGTACCCGTTCTCTTATGGGAATGCTTTTCTACATGTCCCAAGGAATCGAAGTGCCTGAAGAACATATTAATAAAGGTCTTGTTACGGTAACTCGTTACGAAGACGGCGAAGTCTTTAACTGGAATAAACTTTCCGGAAAAGTTATGCAAATTCGTAGCCAAAAGGATAAGCCAAAGGATTGTGCGTTAAGAGTCTACTATCGTGGATATTGGTTCTTCATTGCTGATAATGATTTGGCTTCAAAATCAACCTTCTTGTTGTTGACAAAATTGTTCAACCTGCAAGCAGCTTCTGGTGGCGGCGCTTCTCCCGTGCTCACCCTTCCAGTAGGCGGTTGATTTTATTAAGCCAATTTAGTCTATTTCAAGCCAACCGTAAAATTACGGTTGGCTTTTTTTTCTATTTGCGTGGTTAGATGGGAGTTGATTACCTAGAGATATGCCCCAAAGCGTGATCCCTTATTCTTGCCAGACAATTGATGACAGTGACATCGAGTCTGTTATCAATGTCTTAAAATCGAATTTTTTAACACAAGGGCCCGCGTGCGCGCAGTTTGAAGAAGCGCTTAAAACGGTTACCGGTGCCGAGCATGCGATTGCAGTGAGTAACGGCACAGCAGCCTTGCATCTTGCGTGTCTTGCCATGGGGGCAGACTCCAATTTCGTGGGCATAACATCCCCCATCACTTTTGCGGCCTCTGCAAATTGTTTATTGTATGCGGGATCAGAAGTAGTTTTTTGCGATGTTGACCCGATTAACGGGCTCATGGATTTAACATCATTAGCCGACACAGTTGCCAGAATAGATAGCAGAGGAGCCATAATACCCGTAAACATAAACGGTAAGTGTTGTGATTTACCCGAAATTAATAAGATTGCGCTCGAGAAAGGATGGCAGGTCCTGGAAGATGCAGCTCATAGTCTTGGCGGAAGTTATGCTGATACAACCGGCAAACGTTACCAAAGTGGGAGTTGTTCTCATTCAACAGCTTCGATCTTAAGTTTTCACCCAGTAAAACATATTTGCACGGGGGAGGGAGGTGCGGTTTTGACTAATGACAAATCTGTTGCAGAGCATATTCGCTTGCTGCGATCACATGGCATTCATCGCCCTGGGCTACCCGAGCAACCAGCATGGTTTTATGAGCAAATAGAGCTTGGCTGGAATTATCGTTTAACAGAAATGCAAGCTGCTTTGGGCGTTTCTCAGTTAAAGCGATTGCCTCAATTTATTACTCGTAGACGGCAAATCGCTCAGCGTTATTACGAAGAATTGAATAAAGCGCCGTTTGACCACGTTTTTAGCCTCCCTGTAGACGATCCTGGCCACGTTTACCATTTGTTTGCCATTCAGTGCAAAGCATCAACTGTGCGGGACGATCTGCATAGGTTTTTAAAAGAGAAAAATATAATGACGCAGATCCATTATATTCCTGTCTACAAGCACCCCTATTATGAAAGGCGCTTTGGTAAAATTCGTTTACCCGGTGCGGAGGCTTATTTTAAAGGCTGCCTGAGTATTCCCATTTACCCGAAGATGACAGAGGCGGATCAAGACAGAGTCATAGCGGCATTAACAACTTTTTGCACACAAGGATGAGTTACGTTTTACTAGAAGGCCATACGTTAAGAAATGAAACCTATGAGATCGTCTCGCTTCGGGAGCAGGATATCATGTCCATTAAAGAATGGAGAAATGCCCAGATTGATGTGCTACGCCAGAAAACACCTCTTACTGATGAAGATCAACGAAAGTATTTTTTACAGGTTATTCAGCCGACTTTTATTGAGAAGGAACCCCGGCAAATTTTAGTCAGTATTTTGTTAAACGGAGAATTGATCGGTTACGGCGGGCTTGTTCACATGGACTGGGAAGCCAGGCGCGCGGAAGTTTCATTTCTCGTGGCAACGGAAAGGGCAAACCATGAAGCCACGCAGCGAGCTGATTTTTCTCATTATTTACAACTCATTAAACAATTAGCCTTTGATGTCCTTCACTTGAACCGCCTGACTGCTGAGACGTTTAATATTCGCCCGATGCATATACAGGTGCTTGAAGAAAACGGGTTTTTGTTGGAAGGTATATTGAAACAGCATGCTGTTGTGAGAGGAGAGCTTGTGGATTCTATTTGCCACGGTCTCTTGCGAGATCGGTTTGAGGCCGAAAAAGGTAATCTGGGTAATGTTCTTGTTACAAGCTTGTCTGGAAAATTTTCTCTTATTGAAGCGGTTAAGAAGGCAGCTTATCAGCTAGGCATAAAAAAAATATTTGGAGGTGATGCGAGTGCGCACTGTCTGGCCAAGAGCAGAGTAGGGGAGTTCTGGCAGATGCCTCGATTGGAAGCGTTGCCCGTAAATGCCCTGGTTGAATATTGCCAACAGCACAACATCATGTTTATCATACCCACAAGAGATGGGGAGTTGGCGTACTTTGCGGAACACAAAAAAGAGCTCGCAAAGAAAAATATATTTGTGATGGTTTCGAATCCTACGGCAGTACAGCACTGCCTCGATAAAGTAGCGTTTTATGATGCGCTGAAGACGGACGGTTTGACTGTGGTAGAAACCGCTTTAAAGATGTATGAACTAAAGGACGTGAATAGCTATGTTATAAAAGAGCGTAATGGAGCGGGATCGCGAGGATTACTGTTAAACGCTAGTAAAGCCGAAGCGATGACGTTTGCGAAGGATCTTAATCAGCCTATTTTTCAACCGTTTATAGAGGGTAAAGAGTTTAGCGCGGATGTTTATGTGACTAAAAACAAGGAGGTCAAAGGCGTAGTACTTCGTTGGCGAGAAGTTGTCGTAAACGGAGAATCAAAAAAAACGACCACATTTCAAAACAAAGAAATTGAAAACACGATCTCCCAAGCCGCTCTATCATTAGGCCTCTACGGGCACGCTGTCTTACAAGGCATTGTAGATAAAAACAAAAGAGTTTATTTAATAGAAGCAAATTGCCGTTTTGGGGGAGCTTCAACACTAAGTTTAGCTGCGGGACTGAACAGTTTTGTATGGTTTATTGCAGAGTCCGTGGGCGGTGATATCAATCAATTTAAGTTCGTACACCCACAACGCCCATTGACGATGATCAAAGGCGAGATGGATATAGTGTTTGTTGACTGAAAGAACGTTACGCTCTTGACGGTTAAGATTACACGACATAATTTCATGTTATGAGGAAGCTAGCGCCAGAAATTTACCGCCAACGTTTGTTGATTGAGGGTTATTACACTGAAACCGTTACCCGTGAGTTTTTAGACCAATATTTAAGAGATCTTGCCGGCTTCCTGAACTTACGCCTCTACGCAGACCCTATTATCTTTTCCCCGGCAACGGGAATGGGCAAAGAAGATAACGAAGGCTTTGATGCGTTTGTACCCTTGATTGATTCCGGCATATCGGTTTATGTTTGGTCGAAAGCCAAATTTTTCTCTATCGTGATTTACACCTGCAAAGGATTTGATGAAGAAACAGCTACCGAATTTACAAAATCCTTCTTTAAGGCACAGCCAGGCGTTGAATCTATGTCCTTTTAATGTCGTAGCATAACGATTTCGAGAAAAGCGTAAATTATTGACAATTTGGGTGAAAAATGGGATGATTATCATAAGTCCCTAGACCTTTTTTACTCTTATAATTTGCCGCTATTCTATGAATATTTATTTTTGGGGCACACGAGGATCCCTACCTGCATCATTAACTGCGGAAGCGGTTCGCAGGAAAATAAGAAAGACACTCCAGACGGCAGTGTTAGAAGGGCTTCCGGGATCCGATGAAATTGAAGACTGGATAGATAAATATCTCCCCTTTTCTGTAGCAGGCACCTACGGTACAAATACTCCCTGTGTTCAGATTAAAGATGACTCTTTATCCAATGAATATATTTTATGTGATGCCGGCACCGGGCTACGAGATTTTGCCGTAAAATTCATGGCTTCCCCAGAAGCGTCCAAGCCCGCTACATTTCATATTTTTATGTCTCATCTTCATTGGGACCATGTACAAGGCTTCCCTTTTTTCCTGCCGATTTACTCCCCAAAAAATCGTATTATTTTTCACGGTTACCACAAAGAGACTAAACGGGTTTTGTGCGAGCAAATGCAATCACCTGTGTTCCCTTATGATTTTGAAGATCTGCCCTCAACGATTGAATTTGATATCAAAGAGCCCTGTGAGCCATTTGATGTGGGTGGTTTTCATGTGAAAACAATTACGCAAGTGCATCCGGGGATTTCCTACGGTTACCGGTTTGAAAAGGACGGCAGAACGGTCGTTTATTCCACAGATTCCGAGCATAAAGAAATTGCGAATATGGAGCATTACCCCTTTATTGACTTCTTTGCTGATGCGGATTTGCTGATCGCTGATGCCCAATATTCCCTTCTGGATGCGACTTACTTTAAAGAGGACTGGGGGCACTCTAGTAACATCATGGCGGTAGAGCTCGCTGCTCGGGCACGCGTGCAGCGTTTGGTGCTCTTCCATATGGAGCCCACAAGCTCAGATGAGCATTTGGATGATTTTATTTTTGATACAAAGGTGTATTGCAATATTTATGAAAATGAATTCAAGAATAAAGGGTTACCCTTCCCCTCAGATATTGCTATTGCTTACGACGGGTTAGAAATTGAGCTGTGAGTTGACAATTTTAAGAATGAATACGATGATTTTAACTATTACGCGAGGAACGACACTGTGAAAGATAAAAAAATATTCTCCGAGTGCACTTATGAGCTCACCCGAACGATTGCCGAAGGCGGCATGGGCGCGGTTCATGAAGCATTGCAGCACGGCACGGACGACTTCGCAAAGAAGGTTGCCATAAAGGTTATTCGGGAGGAATACTCCAATATTCCGGAGTTTCGCGCTAACTTTGTAGGAGAGGCGCGTTTGGTAGCTGACTTAATCCATACAAACATCGTCCAAACCTACCACTTAGGCCAGGTCAAAGGCCAATATTATATGGTGATGGAGTACGTTAATGGTATTAACCTGGAAGACTTCATCATCAGACATCTGGAGATTAACCAACTTATTCCGGTAGACTTGGCCGTATTTTTAATTTCCAGAGTGTGCCGTGGGCTAGCCTACGCGCATCAAAAGAGAGATGACCGCGGGCGCTTGTTGGGCATTGTTCACAGAGACGTTAATCCCAAAAATATCATGATTTCCTTTGAAGGCGATGTTAAGTTGACCGACTTCGGAATAGCTAAAGCGCTGGATCTCATGTATAATGTGGAGGGCGAAGTCATTGCCGGTAAGGATGAGTATCTATCTCCGGAACAAGCTAAGCGCGAAGTCACAGACCACAGGGCAGACCTTTTTTCATGCGGTGTTGTGATGGCCGAATTACTTTTAGGCTATAATATTTTTGAAGCGGATGATCCTGAGGAAACCCACCTTAATATTAAGGAAGGTGAGCTCCCTGATTTTACAACGTTAGATGAACGTATAGATCCAGCCCTCAGCAAGATCATCAAAAAAGCCTTAGAACGGCCTCGAGAGGATCGCTATCAGACCGCGTATGAGATGTTAACTGCCTTGGAGATTTATCTCTATAGCGATGGTTATGGTCCTACAAATGAAAAAATGGCGCTATATGTAAAAGATTTGTATGCCCAAAACGATTCTACGGCAATTAAGCGTTGGAAAGACAAAGACACAAGAGGTTTCACTAAAGCAGATTTTTAATAAAGGAAATAGAATTGAATGAATTCGGGGTATAATCAGTCACAAAGACAAACACAATCTCAGGTACAGTATATTGCCCCGCAGTTACGTCAATCCCTTAAAATACTACAATCGTCTGCCCTGGAGCTTCGTAAGGCTATCTTGGAGGAATTGCAGACTAATCCGACTCTTGAAGAGCTTCCGCTAGAAGATATCAGTCTTGAAGAAAAGGAGGATGCTTCAGCTTCTGATGAAGATCGCCTGGATAACGATCATTCTTCAAATGCCGAAGAACTGGATTTTGGGGAAGATTATGCTATCCTCAAAAAAATGGAGGAGGACTGGCGTGATAATTATTCTGAAAATGCCACGCTACAAAAGTATACTTCGGAGGATGAAAAGCGCAGACAGTATTTTTTTGATTCGCTAGTCAGCGAAACCTCCCTTCAAGAATACTTAATGGAGCAAGCGGTATTATCCGAATGTAATCCAGATGTGCTCAAGGCGCTTCGCTATCTCATTGGTAGTTTAGATGATCATGGTTTTCTGACTACTTCGATGGACGAGCTTGCCAATGCTTCCGGTTATCCGAAGGAAGACTTGGAAACGGGTGTGGCTTTGTTAAAAACTTTTGATCCTATGGGTATTGGCTGTTCTTCCGTACAGGATTGCCTCATCTACCAATTAGAATCACGCGAAGATGTTTGCCCTGTTGCCATTAAAATTCTAAAAGAGCACTATGCTTTGTTTTTAAGAAGGAGAGTGCAGGAACTGGCGCACAAGATTGGTGTGACCGTGCAGCAAATCGAGAAAGCACTCGAAGTGATCACCTCATTGGATCCGGATCCAGGTGGACGTTTTCGTGAAGATACAAACCGTTCCGTTGCTCCGGATGCCACGATCGATAAGCAAGGTGAGGACTGGGTTGTATCGCTTAACTCCGATTACATCCCTCGATTAAGGATTAATCAGACATACAAATCGCTCATTGCGAAGGGTACCTTGAAGGACAAGGAAAAGGAATATTTGCGAGATAAAATCAAATCCAGTAAGTTTCTCATCAGCGCCATAGAACAGCGCCAACAAACATTAGAGAAGATTTCTTGGGAAATATTTAACGCGCAGTTAGATTTTTTCGAAAGGGGTATTGCTCACCTCAAGCCGCTGACAATGCATGAGATTGCAGATAAAATGGGGGTTCATGAGACTACCATCAGCCGAGCAATCGCAAACAAATTTATCAAAACACCTTATGGTGTCTACGATATGAAGTATTTTTTCACCTCAGGTTTTACCGCGGAGGATGGTAGTACTATTTCAAACACAACTATTAAGGATAAGATCGCCCACATAATAACGATGGAAGATCCCGTAAAACCCTACAGTGATCAAAAAATTGTGGAAATGCTCAAACTTGAGAACATCAGCGTGGCTCGCAGAACCGTTGCTAAATACAGGGACGAATTGGGGATCGCGCCTACAAGCATGCGCAGACGTTTTTAGCCTTTTTGTTTAAAAACATCCTAGATGCCTCGTGTACTGCATAAATCCCCAATGTTGAAATTGTAGAAAATAATGATTGCATTTTTGGGGATTGTTTTTCATCATAGTGCTCATTTCAATCTATTATGAATCAAGCTAAGCATCTCATTAATTCATTTTTTTATATATTATTTTTACTATTTTTTACTATTTTAGTACAGGCATCGGTACCTAACATTAATTGTGGGGACGTAGAGGCAAACACTTCTCTCTGCGAAAAGGAGCTGGATATAGAATTTTATCGTATAGAAAGTGAATATACTCTTATTAAATATAAAGTAATCGAAAACATTTGGGATTACAATGAATGTAAGTCGTCTATTTTTTTGGCCAATAAAAGGCTTACTGAATTTAAAGCAATCATAAATACTGTTGATGGCCTGAATCCTGAAAAACTTAACGTTTGGAATGACACCATTGATAAGATGGGGCATAGCTTGCACGGCATCCTCAACTTTCTCGAAACTAATGTCATTGCCTTCTTAAACGGCACGCGACATTCTGGTGCTTCTAATGAGTACATTATGTAAGTTGGCTATTGTAGACTGGGGTAACACGTCTTACGCTGAGGCTTTTAATCGCCAAATTCAGCTTGTAGAGCAAAGGCTTGCAGGTGTAGTACCCGATACTCTCGTCTTCACAGAACACAATCCGGTCTATACGATTGGCAAACGAAAGGATGCCGCTCAGAATTTGTTATTAAATAACGAACAGCTTGCCAAACAAGGTATCGAGGTTTTCCAAACGAATAGAGGAGGGGATATCACTTACCACGGGCCTGGGCAATGCGTGGGTTACCCGATCATAGACCTGAATAGCAAACGCGACTTGCATAGGTATCTAAGGGACTTGGAAGAAGTCATTATACGAACATTGAAACGTTTTGGATTAAACGCGACTCGCCGAGAGGGAAAGACCGGTATCTGGATAGAGGATCGCAAAATAGCGGCTATCGGCGTTGCGGTGAAACGTTGGGTAACTTATCACGGGTTTGCATTGAATGTGAATAATGATTTAACCCCTTTCTCGGGCATTATTCCCTGTGGAATTCCTATTACAGAGGGGAAAGTCACTTCTTTGAAGCAAGAGACAAGCCAAGCGCACGATATGGAAGCGGTTAAGACGCTCTTGGAAAGTGAGTTTGCTAAAACGTTTGTAGATTAACTCCGGTAACGAGCAGGCCTGAGATTGACTTTAGTAGCGCTTTTATTGTACCTTGGAACACTCCATGTTTGATAAATCTCTAACTGTCAGTACAACCCTTATTGTCTACGCGACAATTGTTTGCCTAACCGCCTTGTTCTGCTTTTTTTATGATATCAAGAGATTATTTAGGGTAAAACCGAGACTGGCTCCTACATGGTACGGCGATTGGTATCATTTTGGGTTCTTTATATGGGGTATCATCCTTATCTTTCTCTTTGCCCAGCGGGGTACGATTGATCTTTTAATCCGGTATAATCTGGTTTCCGGCCCCTATTGGGCTCCGATTATAGCAGGTGCTGTCACACAAGTTTTAATGTTTGCTTTTATAGTATTGTGTTATAAAAAACTGCCGGATTTATATCCCAAGAATATTAACAGCGAAGATACCTGCCACGGGAAAGCTTTTTTGCAGGGAATATTTGATTGTTTTGCGGCGCTTCCCGTTATTTGGCTTGTGGGCCTTGCTTGGGGCAGTTTTCTTACCTTTTTGAAGAAGATGGGGCTGCCGATTGAAATTAAGCCTCAATTTATCGTTGAAATTTTTTCAAAAGCAGAGTCACCCGCATTGATCACAACGATCTTCATCATGGCTGCCTGTTTGGCTCCCATGGTTGAAGAGCTTATTTTTCGTGGGGGGATGTACCGTTTCTTAAAGTCAAAATACTCGATGCCTATGGCTTTTGGCGCGAGTGCGTTATTCTTCGCACTCCTGCATTTTAGTTTAATATCTAGCTTGCCGCTCTTTGTCATGGGCCTCTTCTTGGCAAAAGCTTACGAACGTACGGGAAACATACTCACGCCCATGGCACTTCATGCCACCTTTAATTTAAACACACTCGTGCTCTTATTAATTGAGCCGGATTTAACTCTCATGCAACAATCTGGCTTTTTGTTAAATAGTTTGTTTTAATAAAAAATTGTGTTCACAGACGATCTTAAACAATCCGTACAATTCTTGGGAGAAAGCGAACTTTTAGTAAAAATTCGCCAATGGATTCTTCCCGTCTCAAAACCTTTCCCAGAGGGCCCAGGGGATGATTGCGCGGTAATCGACACTTACCCTGAGAGAAAGATTTTGGTGACAACTGATGGCGTGGTTCTCAACCGTCACTTTACTGAAGCGACTGATCCAAAAGCAGTGGGGAGTAAATTGGTTAAACGCAATCTCAGTGATATTGCAGCGATGGGAGGTGTGCCAAAAAATATGGTCATGGCTACCATGCTTCCTGCGAATTTAAGCATCTCCTGGTTTGAAGCTTTCTTAAAAGGAGCAGTTGAGGAATGCCTTAAATATAGTGTTGTGCTAAACGGCGGCGATATCACTCAGTTCCCTAATAATTATTTTGCCGCCTATGTTACGCTTATGGGGTCAGCAGACAAAGTCATTACACGTAAAGGGGGAAAGGTAGGGGATCTTATTGTAACAACAGGTGCCTTGGGCGGAAGTATTCATGGCAAGCACTTAAGCTTTTCCCCCCGTTTACGTGAAGGACAATGGCTTGCTACGCGCAAGGAAGTCAAGGGAATGATCGATATCACTGATGGCCTCACTAAAGATTTGCCTGAACTCTTGCCCGAAAATACACAGGCTCGTATAGATCTTTCTGCTATCCCATTAAATGATACCGCAACTTCCCTGCTATCTGCTTTTAGTGATGGTGAGGATTACGAGCTTCTTTTTACCCTAGATGCTGATTGCGACTGGGACAATTTTTATTCTGATTGGAAAAAGCAATTTACGCTTCCGTTAACCTGTATTGGTAAAATAAATACAAAAGCAGCACAACACCCATCCGCGCTCTTTATTAACGATCTAACAAACGAGCCCATTGAAGCTGCTCCAGGCTACCAACACTTACTATGACCTTTTTAGAAAAATGGCAAACGGGCATCTTGAGCCACTCAGCGGAAGAAACAGAACAGCTGGCTGCCGAGCTCGCTAACGAGATTCCTGAAGATTGGGTGCTGGCGCTGCATGGCACACTAGGTGTCGGGAAAACCACTTTTGTGCGTGGGCTAGCGCGAGCTTGGGGGATTACTGGTACTATAACAAGCCCTACATACACGTTATTTAATATTTATAAAGGAAAGCGTAACCTTGTGCATCTAGACGCTTATAGAATTGAAAGCCAAGCCGAGATGGAAAACTTGCTTCTGGAAGAATTTTTAGTCCCCCCGTTTTGCCTTGCTGTAGAATGGCCTCGCAACGAGCTTCTTGTAGACTGGAATGAAAAATGCTGGCATCTTTACCTTTCTATAAAAGGCGAGAACCAGCATTTTATACAATTAAAATTCTAAAAGCTTACTGTTTTTCAGAGGAATCGGCTTCACTTTCAAGTGTAGCTTCATCAGCAGGTATTACAGTTTCTTTGGCTTCAGAATCTTCTAATGCTTTTTCCAAAGGCATTTTTTCTTCGGCAACATCTTTAGCTGAAATAGGTGGCTTTGTGCCCTTTTGAACAGGGGGAGCATATAAATGACCGTCCCCGTATTCTGTCACATATCCTTCTGTTACAAGCCAACGCAGATCCAACATCAAACGACGAACCTTTTCTTCATCCTCAGGAGACAGCTCTATCTTTTCAGAAGTAGGTTGCTCTGTACTTGCTTCCTCGCCCTCAACCGTGGCTGTAACCGGTTCCACTTGTTTAGTGGTCTCAACACCCAAGTAAGCCTTAGGGAGATCCATAGCGGTTAGATTCACATTCTTTTCAATGAAATCAATTAATTTTGCAAGATTTTCAGCAAGCACAGTATCTTCTGCTCGGAATCTCCGCTTAACCGCAGAGACATAAGAAACACCATGGCTGCCCTTCTTGTAGATAACGAAATTCATATGGCGCAATACACCACGTAGGGAGTTGGCTGTATCCAAAGGAAAACGTTTTTGATGCTCCAATGCTCCGAAAACCGCGCGTTTAATGTTACCTGAAGGAATTTCTTCAATAACCTTGCCGGGCAAGCGAATAGAATTCACTTCCTGAACGATCTGGTCTTTACAATTTTTTATGAAGTAATTACGTACCGCTTCGATAGAATTCAAAGTGAGTGGCTCTTGGCCTTCCTTGATATTCTTTAGGTTGTAGCTGTGTTGTTTGGACATTTTTTCCAACCAAGTCTTTACCTGCTCTTCATCCCGAATCGTTTCTATCTTGGAGATAAACTTTTCATACGGAAGATGAGAGAAATGCGAAATATAATGCTCTTTGAGAAGATCCGGGTAACGGTGATAATTTGGTGGCCCAAGCAGCTCCCCTGTAATGCCACATTTATTGATAACTTGGAAATTCCCTTTCGGTGCTTCAACAGTGACTTCTTCAACATCAAAGAACTTATCCAAATGGTTCTTCAAAACATGGCCGATGGCATCAGCTTCACTTTCGAAAGGCATGCCGTCTGGCACAGAAATATACAGCTTTTTTTCTTCGAGTACTTTACCTTCTTTGTCCTTTTTAGGAAGCGGTTTTATTGAAACCACAAAACGTTCCGGTTTTTGCAAAATGAGCTGGGAAATTTCAAACAGTTCATAGGTGCGGCAAGAACTACGAATAACCTTTCCTAATGACTGAAAGGGCGCTTCTTCCGGATAAAATTTTACATCTACCGTGGGGATGAAGATTGGCCGAGTACTCCCTCTCTGCTGGCGAACGGGATCAGTAAAAGCACTGTGTCTCGGCTTGTTGCTGCGGGGGAAATCTTTTTGTTCTCTTTCTCGTTTACGATGGGGTGGCTTTGATCGCTTCTGCCTATCTGAGTGATCCTGTTTTCTGGGCGGTGAAGCATGCCACTTTGGTTGCAGGCAAATATCTTTCAATTCGCTTAAATCAATACTATCTCTATTTTGATCAAAATTCTTTTCGTTTGGATCGTTCGGTATCGTAGACATCTATTTCTTATAAGTTATGTTGTTTTAGTAAAAAACCTATTTTAGGACATATTTTCAGAGAAAGCCAATGAAAATCTCAAGCAGAATACACGTTTCTGGGCGTTTTTTAGCAAAATAACTGCTTTATAAAGGGGTTATTTGTTATTTTTGCTCACCGCATCCGATTAATGACGCCCTTTCAATAGCCATAATGTGACACGTTGTAACGCCATCAAACGCTTCCCTAACGAATTTAAAACCCGCTTTTTCATAACACCGAATAGCTCGCTTGTTTGTTTTTGCAGGATCAATCAATAGGGTTTTTGCATTAAAATGCTCGAAAATATGGATTAGAAAGGTCTTAACCATTTGTGTTCCATACCCTTTATCTAAGAAGTTTTCCTCTCCTATAAACAAATCCATACAAAACGTTCCCGGTTCTTCATGGGTAAACAATCCTTTTGGTTCAGGGCAAAGCGTGCGGTAGGCATACAAATCACAGCACTGGATATAACCTATAGGCTTATTGTCTAAAAAGGTCATATAAGGGAAATCATACCCATTACCTTTGATTTTTTCATAAATATAATCGGCAGTCTCATACCCATCCATGAACCAAAGCGCCTTAATATAAGGTTTGGCAATCCAAGTCTGCCAAACGGGAACATCAGCGTCCTGCATGGGCTTAAAGATTATTTTATGGAGCGTTTGCATGCTTACCAAAATGGCGGAGAGAGAGGGATTTGAACCCTCGAGACCCGTTTTATAGGTCTACCTTCTTAGCAGGAAGGCGCTTTCGGCCACTCAGCCATCTCTCCAATTAAAAAATCGATGTCTAAAATCATCACAAATCCCATACAAGGTCAAGCTTCTACTTTAATTAAATTGTAACCTGCAGCACAAAACTGGGTTAGCGCAAGATCTTTTGCGTTTTGCTTCACTTATTCGACTTCAAACTCAAGCAATACCGGCAAATGGTCCGATAGATAGGTCTTTATTACCCGGCAATCAATTAATTTATAGCACTTGGGTAGGAATACAAAGTCTAGGCCTTTGTAAGGCAAAAAAGCGGGGTAGGTGTACTTCTTTACAGGAAAGAGATTATAATCCGCGTGGTTTTTCTGCATGTGATCAAACAGATGGTTAACGGCATCATTTGTCTTTTTAGATTTGCTGTTAAAGTCCCCGCAAATAATAGGGGCAATGGGCTCATTTAGGCTTTCTGGGTGCTTTTGCTGGCAAATAAAGTCTATAAAATGTTCTATCTGTGTGATGCGCTTGCGTCTTGAGCGAAAATCCAGGTGCATGTTGACAATCGGTATAATACGTTTTCCAATTGCGAGTTCTACATACATAAATCCCTTTTCCCCAAGCGTTGCTTCGCCAAAGGGATTGGATTCCCAATACTGAATTGGGTAATGAGAAAGAAGCGCATTCCCGTAAACAAGGCGCTTGGGAGCTTCTCGCACATTAGTGATGCCATGCGCGGCGTAAGGGTAATCCGCCCCTTTTTGCAGTATTTCCAGTAGATCTAAATATTTGTTCCAATGCGAGTCTTGGTCTACTTCTTGCATCGTCACAATGTTTGCGCCGGTACTTTTTAATAAGTCGCTAATTTTGTACAGCACCTTGCGTAGCCTTTTTTCCGAGCTGAATCCCTGGTATAGAGAGAGCCCTCGACCGTGCGCAATGTTGAAATTAAGTAATTTAAGCTTCAAAAC
Organism: Verrucomicrobia bacterium CG1_02_43_26; assembly: GCA_001872735.1. Taxonomy (NCBI): domain Bacteria; kingdom Pseudomonadati; phylum Verrucomicrobiota; species Verrucomicrobia bacterium CG1_02_43_26. The sequence continues at coordinate 26,726 of MNWT01000024.1, forward strand.
CTTCTCGCTTTCACTTCCCATATATAATAAAATTACCTTATTCTGAAAAGCTTTTAGATACTATCTCCTAAATGGAAACAAATCCTCTATATCTCTGGGCTCACGAGCACGATTCTGTTTGGAACTTTTTGAGCACGGTCGTAGTGGCTCATTTGATCACCTTGGTTGGTTTTCTTTTTGCGTTGCTCATCGTAGGGCGCATGTTCAATGAGAAACGTAACCCAAGCAATATATTCGCTTGGACGCTTGCTATCTTCTTTGTTCCCTATGTCAGTGTTCCGCTCTATTTTCTGTTCGGCGGGTTCAAAAGCCAGCGATTAGTGAAAAATAAAAAGCATGTTATCGGTTTAGCTGCCGAGGTTGCAGGTGTCACTAATATTAGTGAGTGGATGGATCGCCAATGGTCCGGTAATTCTTTCGAGCTCTTGGGGGATGGTGAAGTTGCCTACGATGCGTTTTGCCGCGAAATAAAAAATGCTACTAAGAATATCGCGATCATGACCTACATCATTACAAATGATCCCATTGGCCAAAAGATTCTCGAGCTACTTATTCAAAAAACAAAGGAGGGTGTTGATGTTAAACTTTTAGTAGATGCTTTTGGTTCTCTGGGAAGCGCGGGTAAGTTCTTGCAGCCATTGAGGGATGCCGGTGGCCAGGCGGTTCGTTTCATGCCGATGATTCCTGTACACACAAAAACATCAGCAAACCTGCGTAACCACCGCAAAATGGCCATCTTCGATGAAAAGCGCGTTATCATTGGTGGACAAAACATTGATGAGCGTTTTCTGGGTAAGCTGGGTAACCCAAAGTTGTTTCATGATTTTAGTGTACTTATCGAAGGGCCGGCTGTTGATGCCATGCAGCGTATTTTTATTAGCGATTGGTGCTTCACAACGGGCGAAAATCCGGAAAAATTTAGAGACCTTATGGCTTGTACGGCTCAGCCTGCCGGCGATGTCCCTATAGGTGTCGTTGCAAGCGGTCCGGATAGCGATAATGGCGATACGCTTTGGGAGAAATTGATTAAACTTATTCAGGATTCTAAAGAGCATATTGACATAGTGACACCTTACTTTGCACCGGATGAGGTTCTGTTCCAGTCCTTACTCGTCAAGGCAAAGGCGGGGCACAGCATCCGCCTCATTATTCCGGAAAAGTCTAACCAGACGCTTGTAGATTTCGCCCGTCACTACTATTTACGCAAACTCTACAAAGCGGGTGTCAATATCTTGCTTTATAAACCGGGTATGCTCCACGCAAAGCTTTTTATTGTGGATAAAAAGGTGGGGATGCTTGGTTCTGCCAATATGGATATACGCAGTATGTTCGTGAACTTTGAGATCAGTATTTTTGTAAGTACCAAGGAACCGATCGACATTCTGCAGGCTTGGTTAGATAAGTTACTTCCGCTGTGTACCCCTTATGGAGAGTCTAAGCAGGCTTCCGCAGGCGAGAACCGCCGCATTATGGAGGATTTTGCTCACTTGCTCGTTCCGCTTCTCTAATAGTAAGTATACTAAATTCTGTCTTCTTTTTTGTTTCCCTTTATTAAAAAACCTTATTAAATTATTCTTATATGAACTATGAGACAAAAAGACGCCCAAGACATACCCCAATAATGCAATTATCTGTTTTCTCAGAAAACAAGGTCGGTCGTTTAAATGAGCTAATAGGTGTCTTAGCTTCCAATAACATCCACATCATGGGTGTCTGCAGTGTTGATACAACAGATAGTTCTGTTATCAGAATCCTTGTAGACTATATCGAACAAGCCCGCGCACTCCTCGAGGAAAACAATTTTACCTATGCGGAAAACGAAGTCATTGTTGTCGAAATTAATGATGAATCTAGTATCAAAAAAGTGACTTGTTCCCTCGTGGAAGCAGAGATCAATATTCACTATATCTACTCCTTGTTAATGCGCCCACATGGTCGCACTGGCTTAGTGATTCGTTTGGAGGATAACGAGCTCGCCAAAGATGTTCTGAATAGGCATAACGTCTACGTGTTATCCCAAGAGGATATCGCTCGGTAGAATAGAGACGGGGTGATTTCGGTTTACCTCACCAGTAATTCAAATTTCACCTGAAAGCGAAAGTCGTTTTCTCGTGTCGTCCTTATACGATAACCCACAACATACTCAACCGCCCAAGCATTCCCGATGCGTGTTCGGTAACCATATGATTGCTCTGTTAACTGTTTTAAGCGTGCATTATATCGCCATTGCGCTCTGAACTGAGATTTCGCGTTTAAGCGGTACTTCACTTTTAAGAAATACTGATCAGTCCTTCGAATCAAGTTATCAGACAGAAAGTCAACTTGCCACACATTACCATCGAGTAATCTGGTACGCGTGCGTAATTCCTGTAGTTCTCCTTTATTGAAGTCGACTCTGCTAAAGGTAGATAACTGAAGCCAATTCCAGGGGCTGAGCATCAACTCCGTAAAAAAGCTGGAAAATCGGTCTTGCCCGGAATAGCGCTTGAAACGAATATCTTGGTACACATTAAGACCCACCAAATCTCGTCCACCGTATTCTTGGGTTCTTGTTTGTAAAATATTTTCGACTCCCAGGCGCATTGTATTGATGGTTGTCGTCTCGTCAATATTGCGCTTATCTCCTAAATCGAGCGGTCTTAGGTTAGTGTTGAAACCATCAACATCAATGGGCGCGGGTCCGCCTGATCCGTAAGATGCTCTCGGAATATACCTATACTGCACAATCGGTCTCACTAAATGCCTCAGCCCATCAATTTTCCATCGTTTGTTTTGATAATCCCATTGGCCATAGGCATGCCCTTGCAGATCAAAGCCAAATTGCCCACGCAGCACGCGATAATTACTGCCCGAAGTGCTTGAATCAAAATATTCATTAACACGGGTGCCTGCCACAGGAACAATGGTTAACCAGTCAGTGGCATCAAGCGGGTAGGAGAGGTTGTAAAAGAGATCGGCGCGGGTGCTTGATAATTTCGGATTACCCTTCACACGTGGTTGCTCGAGTCGAGCAATGCTGGCAAAGCCGCGCTGGTAAAGATTAGATTCCCCAATGGGCGAAGTCAGGTAATCAAAGCGCACTTCGGGTAGTCGTTCCTGTACGACTTGAAAATCATTCGCTCTCACCCGCAAAAAGAGGGATATGTAATAGTTGTCACCAGGGTAAATGAGTTCCGCAAATGAATCTGGCTGTTGGTTTTTTCTAAACAATGAGGGCCTAAAATCACGCTCTACATCAGAGTCACTCCAATAACTAATCGAACTAGTCATCGTTAGCCCATTATCTAGCCACTGTTGGTTGCGCCACTCAATAAAACCTCTATCCCTTGAAATCTTGTTTCCATTAATATCGGGCTTACGCTTTCCGCGATCATATATATACCCGGATTTTAAATTCCCATGTAATTCGCTCATGGGGCTGAGCGTATTCTTGTACTCCAATGCGGGGCCAAACAAAGGTCCTCGTTTGCTATAACCATCAAGCAATGCGCCCACCTTTAGCTGTTCATTGAGGCGTATAAAAGAGGTCGTCTGAAGGTAAGAACCCAAAAAGTCAGTATGGCCTGCCTTTGCTTTGAAGCGAACGGGGGATTGATACAAGTTCTGCTTATAATGCGGCAAAGAGAAAAAGGAAATCTTCCCCAACCGAAACTTTGCCCGTTCACAGAGCATTGTATCGGGTCGTGTCGATTCTTTCTTATCCTTTTGTAGGGTAATTTCATCCGCGTCCACATGAATCGCAAACGGATCAGGTTCTCCGAAATAGACGGAACTGTTGCGCATGGTAACTTCTTTTTTCCCGCCTGTTAAAGAGTCCCCTTCGGCATATACTGGGTAACGGCCAAGGCGGAATTCTTTTGTGTCTACAATTTGAGTCTCAGTATTCAACGTTGCTTCGTTTGCTAAAAATCTCGTTTTTTTCCGAGTTGCTTGCACATCCCCAATGGCCTCAAGCTCATGCTCCTTTTGTGAATAGCTAATCTCATCTGCTCGCACAAAAAGGCCGTTCTGTTCTAGCGTTGCATTACCACGAGCAATCATCTTTTGCTGATCCTGGTCAAATACAATTGGTTCATCCGCGCTCAATTCAGGTAACTTGTCTTCAGCAAGTAACCCGAAGCTGGCAACAGCTAGCAACAGTCCTGTTAATAATAGATTTCTTGTCCCCGGCACGCTTCAAAATCATATATAGCTATCATCGAAGGACAAGACAATATTCACGCTATCAAGGATCGCTATGTTTCAATGGGCAAAAATGGTTAGATGCCCTACGTAAATCTTATTTTATCATTCATTTACCCTTGGAGTTTGAAATTAGGCAGTTTTGAATTGACAATTTAAGGTTTTGATCACATAATTATATTATTAAATAATGTCAATAATTAGATTGTTTATACCTATATGGGTAGTGTTTCTTTTAAATTAAATAACAATAATAGTAGTCAGAAGAATAATAGTAGGCTTTCAGTCAAATTATACGAATTGCCTTTCTATAAAAATAACGACTATTATCTCGGGAGTGTTAAATGGATGATAGGGAACTTGCCTTATCTCGGAAATTTAAAGGACGAGTTAGTAGAGGATTTTTATTCACGAGCGGAAAGTTATATTGACCAGAACTTTCCCGAAGTGAAGAACCTCGATCAGAAGCTGAAGAAGCGCCTGGTGGATTATTCGGTGAAGCAAGTGGGATCCGGTAAATGGGAAAATATTTCACCTAAAAATAAAGATCTTTGTAATCTGGTTGAATCCTATAAAGAGATAAAGAACTTATCTGATTTCAAGCTTGGGGAAAAGCATACCGATGGAACAGAAGAGTCGAGAGGCAGACCTATAAAAACTTTTGCCACTGACGAAAAAACAGGTGAGCAATGGATTATTACCGAAAAGCATTTTTCTGATAACGAAATACGTTCTTACCTTGGTAATCTCTACCAGCCTTTTTGCAATGTTAAGGAAGGGAACGAAGAGATCAAATGTGCTCCGGATATGAGGATTATCTACGATGCAAAAGAAGATAAATTTCTATTAGGGTCACGGTTTTTGGATAAAGGTTTCAAGACGATTCATGAGTATCGAGTGAATGAACTGAACGACACTGAGATTAAGTATAATCGTCAAGTAACATATAATCATTTGTTGGGAAAACAGAATAGTAAGGACGAGAATTCTTATGCCGTATTAGCGAGTTTGTTGTTTTTGACAGAAGCGGATCCCCACCTAGGGAATATAATGATTAAAAAGGATAAAAATAAACATTACTTAGGCAAGATTGACCACGATGGCAGTTTCATGGACATGTATAGTAAGCAATGGATAGACTTAGTAGATGTAGTATTTCGCGATTACGCATTTAAAAAAGACAGCCTTGACTTGAACAAGCTTGTAGCAGAGCTTGAAAAAATAGAAAACCTTTCAGACGAAAAGATCATTGAGCAAGTAGATAAGCACGTTCATTTTTTGAAGTCACTTGGGTTGGATCAATGGAACAATACGAATCTAAAGCTACCTGTAATACCCGATTTCGTTTGGTTTTCAGGGAGAATTGTTACATTTTTACCGAAGCAACCCAAGGAATTGGGGAAATTGTTGCTAGAGCGAAAGAAATTACTGAAGGAGATGACATCCCGGTTACATATTGAATCATGTCTTCAGAACGATGATATTGATCGTTTCAAACAATTGGAAAAGGAAAGCGGGATCTCTAAAACAGCAGATTTTTGGTTTTACAATACAACGGAGAAAAGTACTCTATTGTGCGCAGCCACTCATTACAATGCATCCAATGTAATCAAATATATTGGGGGCTCCAGACAAGAAGTTATTAACGCTGCCAGCATTGCGATTAAAGAGAAGAAAGTTGAATCTTTTTCGGCTTTACTATCGTTGGTGGACGAAGAAGCGGACAAAGTAACCCTGCTTCGGCAATGCATTTTAAAAGACTGGCGAGATGGTTACAAGGAATTGACACAGAATTCCGAGTTTCATAAACAAAAAAAATACCAGTTTGCGCTCTTAAATGCATATTGCGACTCCAGTTGCCCTGCTAAAGATAAATTATTTAAAAATGAATTGCGTCAACTGTTTGTCGGTTTTGCGAAAGATGAATTTTCGCAAGATAAAGACGAAACCAAGCTAGACTTAGACCGCGTTATTCAATTTCTTGAATCTCATAAGAATCCGCATAATAGTGGGTTAAAACGCCTAATTAATATTTTAGAAGAAGCTTTTCCTCAAGAACTCGATTCCAAAAAGAGCTATGAGTTTACTATAAAGTTGTTCGCCTTATGGTATGAAAAAGAGATTCATCCTCGTGAGCCTGAATGGACGAATTTATGGACGAACGATTTTTTCGGATTAACGTCTTTAGTTGCAAAAATTACGGATCAATCTGACTTACAAGAATTGGCCTTAGTCGTTGCTAAGTATATGAAGGCTCCAAGATCTGGATCAAGTCATGTTCGCGAAAGTTTCGGCTGGATGGAAGATATGGTTGATAGGATTGAAGACAAGGCATTTATTGAGGAAAAACTATTACCTGAACTTCAATACGATTACGACCAACGATCTTTTTATCAGTACGTTAAAGAGTTAGTTGAAAAGAACAAGAAATAGGCTTTCGCAACAGATCTCTTCTTGGCTTCAAGCATTATGGATAACGCTTTTTGTATTCCTGTGTACATGAAATGCCGTTAATCAGGGAGCGTGCGTTTTTTCCTTTCAGGTGGGCCGATGCCCCTGGGCCTTTCCGTTTCAGATCTATTAAGACCTTGACCTTTTCTTTCCCTTGGTTCAAAAATAGTCTAAACCTCTTTTACATCATGACAGAAGACGCATCAACCCCTACACATCACCCCTTAACAGAGTTAGAAAAAACACAGCGCAGCATACGCATCATAGCATGGACGCTTCTTTTATTGGGCGCGCTATCTGCTGCTAACGTTGTTGCGGAAACCTTTCGCGGTGTCTTCTTCTTGGATATTCGGGTAATATTCCTCCTCGCTGGTTGGGGCCTACTTCGTAGAAGCGAGTTCTGGAGGCGTTTCTCATTTGTCTGTTCCACTTTTGTTTTCATCTATAGCCTCATTATCCTCACCCTCCTCTTTTTATACTGGCTAAAAGTCTTAAATATGTTTACCGTTATTCCCAATATCTGGACTGTCCTGCTGGCTATTGTCTCATGTGTCATTAGCGGCTGGGTCTGTTGGGTTATTTCTAGAACAAAAGTTAAACAATATTTCTTATCCAAAACATTTGAATAATTAAGCCATGAACTATGCTATAGGTGTCGATTTGGGGGGGACAAATATTAAAATGCTCGCTATAGATGAGCAAGGAGCCATTCTCTGTGAGAAATCTCGCCCTACTCAGGATTATAATGATCCACAACGCCTTCTCTGGCGTGATAATATCGCTGAGATGATTAGCGAAATCGAGCAAGAACAGGGCTATTCTGCCAAATGGATCGGTCTTGCCGCACCAGGTATGGCTTCGAGAGACCACTCTTGTATCCTCTCTTTTTCTGGCCGTCTAGAAGGTATTGCTAAACTTAATTGGACAGATTTTCTCAAGCGTGACACCGAAGTAACTGTTCTCAATGATGCACATGCGGCACTATATGGAGAACACTGGCTTGGCACAGCTGCCGGTATCGATAATGTCGTTTTCTTGACCCTGGGTACAGGGGTAGGGGGTGCTTTTTTAATTGATGGTAAATTGATTGGCGGCGCAACGGGTCGAGCAGGTCACTTGGGTCACACATGCCTCAACCAGGACATGCCAAAGGATATCTGCAACTCACCTGGTAGCATCGAGCTTATGATAGGAGAGTGTACCGTTAAAGAACGTACCGAAGGTCGCTTTAATGAAACTAAGCATCTCGTAGCGGCCTATTTGGCCGGGGATAAATTTGCAACCGAAATTTGGCTCAAATCCGTCCATGCATTAGCGTGTGCGTTGTCCACTTTTATCAATATTTTAGATCCAGAAATTATTCTATTGGGCGGTGGTATCAGTAAAGCAGGGAATGCTTTATTTGAACCCCTTGCTAAGTTCATGGACGATGTAGAGTGGAGGCCTGAAGGTATCCAAGTGCCCATTCAAAGCGCACAATTAGAAAATACAGCGGGTTCTATTGGAGCCGCTCGCTTTGCGATGCTACATAGTAAGCCCGTGGCATCACAGGCCTCTTCAGTATAGTTTAATATTATAGGTCTACAAAAACCGTGTCCTGCTATCCCGCTTGGCGGGCGGATGCGTCCCGGGTGCACTCGGGCCTCTTGTAGGGCTTTGCGGTCTAGTGGTTCTTACAATCCCACGAGTACCTTCACTTACAACACCTCTCCTTCTGGGGCGAAACCTTGGCCCAGCGGCAAATGGGCTCCTGCTTCCTGGTTTTTTTGCATCCTGTGGTTTCCCTAAAAGTCTTCTACTATCCTCTCTTGAAGATTTAACAATCACTTGGTTGTTTTGTGTATCTAGATCAAAGGTAAGCTTTTGACCATTTTGCCCTCTTGTCAAAGATAACGCATTCAATACCTCATCGGGTAACTGAACAAAGCCGTCCGGGGTTATTGTGGCAACGATCATATATAGTAATGGTACATTCATTATGGTTAAAAATCAAGTCAATAAAGAGTTTGCGGATCGGGTGACTCGTTTTGCCCATTAGAGGGACATCGGTAGTGACATCTTGTCTCTGTTGTGACGCACCTTTCATGCCAAAGTACGATTTTATTTCTGAAATTAATTTTGTTTATAAATATAAAAATTTACAACCCTTTCAAAAGGAACGACTTGAGTAATACTTGCATGTGGTCTAAAAAACTTGGCACGTTCCTTGCGAACAATATAGGCGTGAACGATAACAACAAAAGCAACAAAGTATTGGGTATCGATTTAGGTACCACGAATTCATGTATGGCCATTATGGAAGGCGGAGAGCCCGTGGTCATCCCTAATGCCGAAGGCGCCAGGACGACACCGTCCATTGTCGCTTTTACTAAAGCGGGGGAACGCCTTGTTGGCGCAGCTGCCAAACGTCAAATGGTCACAAATCCTCATAACACAATCTTTTCAGCAAAACGCTTGATTGGTCATAAATTGTCCGAAGTTCAAGATCTTGCCGAAAATTTACCTTACAAATTAGTTGAGGGCAAAAATGGGGATGCGTGGATACAATGCCAAGTCGGTGATAAGACAGAAAAGTTCGCTCCGGAACAAATTTCGGCCATGATCCTTGCCAAACTAAAGGCAGACGCGGAAGCCTATTTAGGCCAAAAAATAACCCAGGCAGTCGTCACTGTTCCCGCCTACTTTAATGACGCTCAACGTCAAGCAACCAAAGATGCCGGTGCGATTGCAGGCCTCGAAGTGCTTCGTATTATTAACGAACCCACCGCAGCATCGCTCGCTTATGGTCTGGACAAAAAGAAAGACGAAAAAATTGCTGTTTATGACTTAGGCGGCGGTACGTTTGATATCTCTATTCTCGAAATCGGTGATGGTGTCTTTGAAGTTAAAGCAACTAACGGTGACACTAAGCTTGGTGGAGATAACTGGGATGACGCTATCATCCAATATCTAGTCGATGAATTTAAAAAAGAAAGCGGAATCAATCTGCGTCAGGATCCTATGGCGTTACAACGTCTTAAGGAAGAAGCGGAAAAAGCTAAAATTGCTTTGTCTTCAACGCAACAGACAGACATCAATTTGCCGTTTATTACAGCAGATGCCAGTGGGCCAAAGCACTTAAATATAACGCTCTCTCGCTCTAAATTAGAGCAATTGACTGATAGTTTGTGCCGTCGTACCATCGATCCGGTTAAGAAATGTATGGCAGATGCCGGCCTAGCAGCGGGAGAAATCGATGAGCTCGTGCTTGTTGGTGGTATGACGCGTATGCCTAAGATCGTTGAAACCGCACGTGAACTTGCAGGTAAAGAGCCACATAAGGGTGTCAACCCAGACGAAGTAGTAGCCGTTGGTGCTGCCATTCAAGGTGCTGTCCTTAAGGGTGATGTTCGTGATATTCTTTTACTGGATGTCACACCGCTTACCTTGGGTATTGAAACCGCAGGTGGCGTTTCTACACCAATGATTGACCGCAATACAACGATACCTACAAAGAAATCTCAGGTATTTACCACTTACGGTGACAGCCAAACTAGCGTGGATATTAAAATCCTTCAAGGCGAACGCCCATTAGCTAACCAAAATAAGCTTTTAGGTAATTTCCGTCTAGATGGTATTCCTTCAGCACCTCGCGGTGTCCCGCAAATCGAGGTTATCTTCGATATTGATGCCAATGGTATCCTACATGTTACCGCAAAGGACAAGGGTACAGGTAAGGATCAAAAGATTACTATCACAGGTGCTTCCGGTTTATCTAAGGAAGAAGTTGAGAATTTGAAGCGTGAAGCGGAATCTCATGCTGAAGAAGATTTGAAGCTCAAGGAGCGTATCGAAGCGCGCAACCAGTTGGATTCAGTTGTTTATCAAACTGAAAAACAATTGGAAGAGCACAAGGATAAGATACCTGCTGAACTCAAAGCTCAATTAGAGCCTATGCTCGCGGACGGTAAGAAGGTTCTTGATAACCAAGAAGCTTCTACGGAAGAGTTAAAAGCTATGTTTGAAAAGATTTCGCAGAAAATGCAGGAGATTGGCCAAAGTATCTATGCTCAGCAAGGTGCTCAACAAGGCCCAGAAGCTTCTGCAGAAGCGCAACAAGAACAACCTTCGGGCTCCAGTAAGCACGCGGGTGAACATGTTGTCGATGCTGAAATCATAGACGAGGGTAACGACAAAAAGTAAATTAACCTTGTCTGAACCTTTCTTCTGGCTTGCCTTTTGGCAAGCCAACCCATTGAATATTAACCTTAAAGAATAAAAAAGAATTATGGCAAATACAGAAAAAGCAGTAAAAATCACTCCTCTCGGTGATCGTGTGCTCGTTAAGCACATGGATGAAGATAAGGAGCAAGTTAAAGGCGGCATCATCATTCCTGACTCGGCTAAAGAAAAGCCACAGGAAGCTAAGGTGATAGCTCTCGGTACCGGTCCAAAGGACGAAAGTGGTAAGCGAGTCGCTTTTGATGTTAAAGTAGATGACATCGTTGTCATTAGCAAATACGGTGGTACCGAATTTGAAATTGACGGTGAGCAGTATAAGCTCGTTCGCCAGGATGATATCCTAGCTATCCTAAACTAATTAATATTAACCCAATTTAGAAAGAATAAATTATGTCAGCAAAAAGAATCATATTTGATGAAGAAGCAAGAAAAGAAATCCTAAAGGGTGTAGAAATGCTCGCAAGAGCAGTGAAGGTAACATTAGGGCCAGCAGGTCGTAATGCATTTATCGACAAAAAGTTCGGTTCTCCACTCGTTACTAAGGACGGCGTTACCGTTGCTAAGGAAATTGAGCTCAAGGATCCTTACCAAAACATGGGTGCCCAAATGGTTCGCGAAGTTGCTTCAAAAACTTCAGATAACGCCGGTGATGGTACAACAACAGCTACCATTTTGGCTGAAGAAATCTATCGCCAAGGCCTTAAGAACGTTGCTGCAGGCTCCAATCCAATCAGCCTAAAGCGTGGTATCGATAAGATCGTAGCCGCTGCAATCGCTCAATTGGCTAAGAACAGCAAGGAAGTTAGCAGCCGTGAAGAAATTCGCCAAGTTGCAACCGTTTCCGCTAACTGGGATCGCGAAATCGGCGAAATCATCGCTGAAGCAATGGACAAAGTGGGCAAAGATGGTACCATCACTGTCGAAGAAGCAAAAAGTATCGAAACAACATTGGATGTTGTTGAAGGTATGCAATTCGATAAAGGTTACCTCAGCCCATACTTCGTAACCAATGCGGAAACGATGGAGTGTCAACTAGAAGATGCTTATATCCTCATTCACGAAAAGAAGATCAGCAATCTAAGTGAACTGCTGCCTCTGCTCCAGAATGTTGCTAAAGCAGGCAAGCCACTCATGATCATTGCTGAAGACATCGAAGGTGAAGCACTTGCTGCTCTCGTTGTAAACAAGCTACGTGGTACATTAAATGTTTGTGCTGTTAAAGCTCCTGGTTTTGGTGATCGTCGTAAAGCAATGCTCGAAGATATCGCAGTTCTTACCGGTGGTAAGTGTATTACTGAAGACCTCGGCCTTAAGCTCGAGAACATTCAGATGGCAGACCTCGGTCGCACAAAGCGTATTACAATTGATAAAGAAAGTACTGTTCTTGTCGAAGGTGGTGGAAAAACATCCGAGATTCAAGCTCGTGTTAAACAAATCCGTCGCCAAATCGAAGAAACCTCTTCTGATTACGATCGTGAAAAATTACAAGAACGCTTGGCTAAACTAGCTGGCGGTGTTGCGGTTATTCATGTTGGTGCAGCTACAGAGCCTGAAATGAAAGAAAAGAAGGCTCGTGTAGAAGATGCGTTGCATGCTACCCGCGCTGCTGTTGAAGAAGGTATCTCTGCCGGTGGTAGTGTTGCTCTCTTGCGTACAGTTGAGGCAATTGAAACAGCTATCGCAAAACTTGAAAAAGAAGGCGCTATGGATGAAGCAGTCGGTGGACGTATTATTCGTCGTTCTATTGAAGCTCCTCTTCGCCAACTTTGCCAAAATGCGGGTGTTGATGGTTCTCTCATCGTACAAGAAGTCCTTCGCAAGAAGGGTAACGAAGGTTACAACGTTGCTACAGGCCAATACGAAGACCTAATTAAGTCTGGTGTGGTTGACCCAACAAAGGTAACGCGTTCTGCTCTGCAAAATGCGGCTTCTGTTGCCGGCCTCTTGTTGACTACTGAGTGCATGATTTCAGAAATTCCTGAAGACAGACCTGCTCCTGCAATGCCTGATATGGGCGGCATGGGCGGTATGGGTGGCATGATGTAAAAACATCATAAAGCTTTTATAAAACGTCTTTATATTTAAAAAATTCAAGGACTTCCCAAACCAGGGAAGTCCTTTTTTTCATCACATGCTACTGTACTCGTGTTAATACGAGCCCTAAAGTGCTAATATCGCGAATAGTGATGTTTACCATTCGTTCGGGATTTATATTCCGCTCAGGATTATAATCCTCTGTGCAAATTTTGCTGAGTTCTTGGTCTGTAAACTGAAAGAGTATTTTTACAGTATCTGTAGTAGCATCTATGCTTGCCAGCCCATTAGCAGCGCCTAAAGTAACGGGTTGATTGTATGCTATTCCATTAGTTAGCGGAATAGAATAAGCTATATTAGCAGTTCCTTTTTGGGTCTTTCCAAAAACTCTACCAACGTATGCTGTAATACTCCCTTCAATTCTGATTGAATTGACCGTTTTTACTGCAAGCGGTAGCGTATTCAACTGAGGTGGGGTTCCTTTGGGGAAAACAGTAATGGGTCCTTCGTTACCATCTGTCATTTGGCCATTAACCGTTACACTTAATTTTGTAAATTCAACATACCAAGAGTTGCCAACATACCAACCCTCAACAATAAAATTAGTATTAACAGACTTCACATCCGCATGACTCTGACTTGATAGGACACCCAAGGCACCTAAAACTAACACAATCATGATAACGGATGCTCTCCCCATGTACAAAATATAACACAGGTTTCTACTTTTTGCTCAAAATTTGCGAAATTTTATTGCGACTTATATGTAGTAACCACTGCCAATCAGCACATTTCCTTGATAGAGTGCAAGTACTTGCCCTGAGGCCAATGCCCGCTGTTCTTCTTTGAAAATGATTCTAGCTTGCCCATTTTGTAAGGGCACATAAACAACTTCTTGAGCCGGATCCCGATAACGGGGCCGAGCCAAGAGCTCTATTTTATCCGTAATAGGCTCGTTTATGAAATGTAGATCACGAAGCATTGCCTCTTTTGTGTAGAGACCCGGCGCATCGGGCTTGTCAAAGGCAACGCGTAATGTATTGCTTTCATAATCTTTGGCAACCACCACATACTTTTCAAAATCTCTGTTAGACGGTATACCTATCCCTTTGCGTTGGCCGATCGTATAACGATGTAGCCCCTTGTGCTCTCCAAGATATTTTCCGGCCGTATTAACAATTGGACCGGGAGACTCCGGTATATACTGCTTTAAAAACTCATTTATGGGTACTTTCCCCAAGAAGCAAATCCCTTGGCTGTCTTTCCTATCCGCATTGGGCAGATTATACTCTTTTGCGATGGCTCGTATTTCTGCTTTATTGTATTCCCCAATAGGGAATAGAACGCGCTTCAACGCTTCTTGCTTAACCATGGCCAGGAAATAGGATTGATCTTTATTAGGATCCATGCCTTCCAATAGTTCCACATTCCCATCACATCTTGTTTTTACTCGGCAATAATGCCCTGTGGCTAGTTTATCAAATCCCTTACTGATTGCGTAGTCCAGTAACACCCCAAACTTAATTTCTCGGTTACACATAATGTCCGGGTTCGGGGTAATACCACTTTTGTAGCCTTCAACCAGGTATTCGACCACTTTTTCTCGGTAGTCATCGATTAAATTAATCACCTCAAAGGGTAGGGATAGGTAGTCCGCAACCTCTCGGGCTGATTCCATATCCGCCTTCCAAGGGCAATCTGCAAAAACACCCTGGCTAGCTTCGTCCATCCAAGTACGCATAAAAACACAAGATACTTCATATCCTTCGTTTTTTAACAGGAGTGCCGCAACAGCGCTATCAACCCCGCCTGATAATGCTACTAATACTCTTTCCACTTCCCTTTTCGTTTTAATTGGAGGCGCGGGTCGGAATCGAACCGACGTATAGGAGTTTTGCAGACTCCGGCCTTACCACTTGGCTACCGCGCCCAACCATACATGTAAATTACACGGAATGCCTATAAAAGCACTTATAGAAGACATGTTCAAGCTGAAAATACGATCCATTCAGGTTTTTTTCTCAAAAAATGAATCAACTCATCTCTCCTCAAACGTTTGCTTGAGCACGAAGTAAAAAAAGGGGTTCCTCCACCTGTGCCGTCTCTAATAGGGATCCTATCTGCCTCTGTATGTACAGGTGGGTGCTTTCCAGGAAATCTTGGCTACCTTAATTAAAGGTTTGCCGACCATCCCCACTGGTGCAAGCTCCCATGTTTGTTTGAATAAGGAAAGAAGGACGTACAATTGCTTCGAACACTGTCGAGGAACCTATACTCATAATAAATCACAGCCCTCCCTGAACGCAAGTCTAAACCCTGTAATCCTCTTTGTGAAGGGCATTCAATCCGTCTAATGTCGAATCCCGAAAATATTGGCGGGTAGTTTACCCCTAAACTACCCGCCATTTATTGACTATTTGTCTTTTTGTTACCCCAAACTCCCATGGGAGAAAGTATTAAAGCATTTTATTCTTAGAAGTAACTCTTATTGTTTATAAAATAAATTGTGACCAAATATTGGCTTAATGTCAATAACTTTTTGCATAAAATTTATGAATTTTTAAGCAATTTTGTATAATTTCAGAAGAATGATCCGGAAACGCTGTTGCAAAGTGATCTTCATCTCCAAAAATATTGGCGGGTAGCTTACCCCTAAGCTACCCGCCATTCATTGACTATTTAGTCTTTGTTACCCCAAACTCCCATGGGAGAAATTCAAAATTCGTTTAGTGGTAACAGTGTATTGTAAAAGTTTAAGTAACCTTTATGGTCATAATTATCATATAAATCGATTCAACTGTCAACTTATTTTTTAATTTTTTTAATTATTTTTAGATGCACGTTATTGCTAATTCTGTGATCGTTATTCGTGTAGATATTCTAGGGTTGCTTTTTTGTAAAATTGCAGCAATTTTTGGGAAACCCCAGCAATCATTTTATGGAAAAGCCTTCTTTGATTAAATTAATTCTGCACAACAAACAGCAGCATTTTACATTATCTGAGCCTACTATTAAAAGAGCCGATTATGCTCCATTTAGTTCAGATGTTTGGGTACACATTTTTTCTTTTCTTAACCTCCCTGAATTGCTCAAATTGGAATCCGTTAATTTAGCTTCCTATTTTTCTTTATGGGGAAAGAACGGTACCGTTTTGTGCCACATTCAACAGCGCAAAACAGAGCTTGTTAAGGGGGATAAGAATAGTAATAATTTTCGATTTATACTCAGTAAGCTCATTTTTCTCAGGAACGATTTCGATAAGCTTGCAAAAACAATTGTGAATAAGCTATTCGGTGATCTCACGTTTTATTTCGACAAAAATATTTCCCAACGCATTCGTTTAGGCGAGTATGATGCCAAGGAGCTTATATCCGTGCTGGAGCTTTTAAGAAAAGACACAGCTAACGAAGGGTTTATAAACGAAATGATTAGCAGCAATAAAGGTAAATATATGATTCGTTTATGGGAAAAGCAAAAGTCTCCGGATCAATTAAAAGTCTTCATTGCCTATTTAAAAAATCAGAAGTTAAATATAAATTTTTCAGAACCAGAGGAATATCTTTTTTATAAAATAACAAAAGAATACGCAAAGCTTGGTAACAAACGTGAAGTTAGGTATTTTGCAAAGTTCACGGGATCACGTTTGCCAGAAACATACTTTAAGTGCGCTAAAATTTTTGCGAAAAGGGGTGATAGCCTAACCGCTTACGATTTTCTAGTGAAAATGGAACATTCTACAGATCCTTATGCAAAGGATGATATAATGGACATCAAGGGTTGTAGAATACAGATTGAAACGTTGCTGCAGCAGGCAAAATAAGTGACTTCTAAGATAAACAAAAATAATTATTTATAAATATTTTCAGCTAACGTATAAAGCGCTAAGCCGCAACTTTCATGCGCTTGGCGCTTCTTCTCATCGCGGCTTTCTGGATCATGTTTTTGCTCACTAAGGTGATTAAGGCACCACTTAATACCGTTACAATTCCGATGCTTTGCGCGAAGGTTATCTTTTCCCCCAATAGGAGTACTCCGCAAACCGCTACAAATACAGGCTCTAGAACGGATAGGATTGCCGCTTTTTCAGCAGTAATCGTCTTGAGGCCTTCAAACATGAAGATGACCGGTAGGGTAGTGCAAATAATTCCAAGCCCTAAAATATTGGCCCATACATCCCTGTATTGAGGAACCTCAAATGTACCGTCAATGTTGGCAAATATAAAACAGGTAACAGCGCAGCCCAGAAGAACCACGAATGTGGATATCATGGGGGGCAACTTGCTCTTCTTACTGGTCAAAATATAGCCGCAGTAAAAGATTGCTCCCAATATCGCAAAGCCGATTCCTATTAAGTCGAACGTCATTTCTCCCGTATCGACAAAAAATGTCAACCCAAGCATAATCAATCCAACGGCAAAGAAATACACCTTTGGAATAGGGGCTCTATGCATCAACCAACCAAATAATATCACAAAAATCGGGTGCGTGAAAAAGATCACCATTGCAAGCCCTGTTCCGATATATTGGCTACCTAAGAAGAAAAAGGTTGCAGAGGTTCCGTAAAAGGCTGCTCCGCTTAGAAAGGCTTTCAATAATTCCCTATAATGTCCGCGAAAGGCTTTTATTTTCGGCAAAATAAAGGGCAGCATAACAGCGCAGGCCACAACAAATCGCCAAAACTGCATGTTATAAACGGAAAAACCGCCACCATCAATAATGCTTACCCCAAAATATCCCAATAGCCCATAAAATAGACCCGATAGTATGGCGTAAGTTGTACCTCTTCTCTCCCCAGACAAAAATTGCATGCCCCAATTATATTCCCAATTTTTAAAACTTTCAAGTTATTTTGTGTAAATATAACACATTTTGGCTCCGAAATCATACTTTACTTTCCCTATCTTAAATGTCACTCTTTTTTCATATGAAACAAGGAACGGAATCTCCAGTAATCACCTTTGTTTGCACGGGCAATATTTGCCGCAGCCCAATTGCGGAAGGCCTTTTATTAGACGCGTTAGGGAAGGAGGAGGAGCCCTTGCGCTCTATAAGAGTTATTTCGGCGGGTACATCCGCTATGGATGGTCAACGGGCATCCCAACATTCTATTACCGCACTTAACGAGTTGGGGGTTAAATTGGATCATTTTCGTAGCCAGTACCTTACCCAGGAAATTATCGACCAATCTTGGGCGATATTTTGTATGACTGAGGCTCACCGTGATTATATTCGTAACTACTTTAATCTCAAAGATCAGCACCTTTTCCTGATGACAGACCTTATGGAGGGCAAGACGTCTCATGCGGGTATTCCCGATCCTATCGGCCAGGACCTGAGCGCCTATATCATTTGTCGTGATACTATGCTAGCTGCCATCCCTTCTATTATACAATTTTTAAAACAACAATTAATTCCTCAATTAGACCAAACATGAAAGTAAGTATCGGCGCTGATCATTGTGGAGTCGACCTCCGGCAACAACTCATTCAATATCTACAAAAGCAGGGCTTCGATATTATTGACCACGGTACATTAAGCCGCGATTCCGTTGATTACCCGGATTATGCCCAGCTCGTGGGGGAGGATGTCGTTAAGGGAAAAGCGGATTTCGGTATCCTTGTTTGTGATTCTGGTATGGGTATCTGTATGGCTGCAAACAAGATCAGGGGCATCCATGCCGCTATTTTGTATAATAACGATATCGCGCGCTTTTGCAAAGAGCACAATAACGCAAACGTAGTCTGCTTTGGCGGCAAATACCAAACTCCCTACATGGCAGAGCAGTTTTTGGAAACGTATTTGAATTCTAAATACGAAGGGGGCAGGCACGACCGCAGGCTAAATAAAATGGATGCCTTGTCTGATCTGAATTTGGCTAAACGTTAATTTTTTATTTTATATGCTTAATAATGAATCTCTCGAAAGCTTAGATGCGGATGTTTATCGTTCTATCGAGCGTGAAAAACAACGCCAGCAAGACCATATCGAGCTTATTGCTTCGGAAAACTTTACGCTTCCCGCTATCATGGAAGCTGCAGGTTCTGTTTTAACAAACAAGTACGCGGAGGGTCTCCCGGGAAAACGCTACTATGGCGGGTGTGATTATGTGGACGAGGTTGAGCAAATCGCTATTGACCGAGCAAGAAAGCTTTTTAACGCGGATCACGCTAATGTCCAACCCCATTCCGGCAGCCAGGCAAACACGGCGGTGTATATGGCAGCCCTCAAACCCGGGGATAAAATTTTGACGATGAGCTTAGAGCACGGGGGACACTTGACGCATGGGCATCCTAAAAACATCAGTGGCTATTTATTCGAAGTCGCTAACTACGGCGTTAGCTTAAACGATGGCCGTATTGATTATGATGACCTTCATGAAAAGGCTATGAAGGAACGTCCTAAAATGATCACGGTAGGCGCTTCTGCTTACCCAAGAGAGATTGACTTTAAACGAATGTCCGAAATCGCCAAAGAATGCGGTGCGCTTATGATGGCAGATATTGCACACATCGCAGGCCTTGTTGTTGCAGGCGAGCATTCCTCACCTTTCCCATATGCTGATTTTGTAACCACTACTACCCATAAGACCCTTCGTGGTCCTAGAGGTGGTCTTGTTCTCTGTAAAGAAGAGTTTGCAAAGGCATTGGATTCTGCAGTGTTCCCTGGTATTCAAGGGGGGCCGCTCATGCATATCATCGCAGCCAAGGCTGTTTGTTTTGGGCAAGCCCTTAAGCCGGAATTTAAAATTTACCAAAAGCAAGTGCGTGCAAATGCGGCAAAGCTAGCTGCAGAGCTTATGGCAAAAGGCTTTAAGCTTTCTAGCGATGGTACGGATAACCACCTGATGCTGATTGATTTGAGAACAAGTCACCCAGATCTAACGGGTAAACAAGCTCAGGTAGCCTTGGATAAAGCAAATATCACGACAAATCGAAATACGGTTCCGGGCGAAACGCGCAGTCCTTTTCAGACAAGTGGTTTAAGATTAGGTTCCCCAGCCGTCACTTCCCGCGATATGAAGGAGGAGGAAATGGTCATTATAGCAGATTTGATCGCCTCTGTGTTAAGTGATCCGGATTCGGAGTCGACTGTACAAGCAGCCAAAGCAAAAGTTTTAGCACTATGCCTTCAATTTAAATTGCCTTATTGAGGCTTTGTTTAGTATGAATTTACTTAAAGCAGTGAGTTGCTCTCTCTGCATATTTGTGTCCTCTATGAATGCCAATGTGGCAGAACAACTGATATCGCATGATCGTTATGTGCACGAGATCATACCCCATTTAAAAGAAAAGGCCGAATATGCTTTTCATGAAAAAGGTGTTCCCGGTGCAGCTATTGCAGTTGTGCATAAACAGCACGGCACATATGTCATCACTTATGGAGTGCGCGAACTCGGTAAATCCGACCTCGTAGATAAGGACAGCGTTTTTAGAATAGCATCATTGAGTAAAAGTTTTACGGGTGTGATGGTCGCTAAACTCGCTGAGGAGGGTAAGCTAGGTTTGGATGATCCTGTAAAAAAACATCTTCCTGAATTGGGGTTCAAAGATGCTTCATTCGATCAATCGCTTAAACTAAAACACCTATTGAGTCATACATCGGGCTTTTCGCCTTATACGTTGGATGATGATTTAGAGGCTGGTGTTCCTTATCCTGAGTTAATAGAACGCATAAAGCTTTGTGCTCCTGTGACTCAGCCAGGCCAAACTTATGCCTATCAAAATGTTGTTTTCTCACTTCTTGGTGAGGTGGTAAAAAAGAAAACAGGCCTGAGTTACGAGGATGCTCTTAAAAAATACCTTTTCAAACCCTTGGGCATGAAAAACAGTTCTGCTACTCATGAAGGCTATCTCGTAGCAGAAAAACAAACCACACCCCACGTAGAAAAAGGGGGCAAAATGGTTCCCAAAAATACAGATTCCCTTTATTACCGCGTAGCGCCGGCAGGAGGCATTAATGCGAGTATACAAGACATGTCTCTGTGGCTGAAGGCTTATCTGGGAATGATACCCTATGTCGCTTCAGATAAGTTGCTTGAAGAAGTACAGAAACCCCGTACTGTAACTGTTGAGCGTTTTCACAAACTTAAGATTAAGTGGGCAGACGGGCGTGTTAGTTCGACTCACTATGGCTATGGTATCAGAAACTTTGATTATGCGGGACACCCTTTATTGTTTCACGCAGGCCTTCTAAGTGGCTTTGGTAGTGTTATGGCACTATTGCCCGAACAGGAAATAGGTATTGTTATCCTAATGAATGCCAATACAAGCGCTCACATCGCCCTTATGGCGGATTTCCTGGATGATTGCTTAGCCCTAAATAACAAGGATTGGGTAGGGCAGTGGATTGCAGATAATAAAAGAAACCCGTCTTAATTTTTAACTTATCTTATTTTATAGATGTCGCGCCCCAAACTATCGAATCGCCTCCAAGCATTGCTTTCACACGAACACCCCAAGGGAATCACGATTGCGTCATTGGTTCATGCCATGGGAGAACAAGGCTTTGGTATTCTCTGTTTATTTTTATCCATGCCAAGTGCACTCCCTATTCCAGCGCCAGGCTATAGTACGCCCTTTGGGATCGTCATATGCCTATTGGGATTGCAAATGATACTCTGCAGGAATGAGCCTTGGCTGCCCGAAAAAGCTAGAAACATAGTCATCAACAAGAAACTCGCGGATAAAATGCTACGCTCAACGATTTGGTTTCTCAAAAAAATAGAGCATTGGATATATCCCAGATTAAGTTTTGTTTGTGGTAAACGAGGCAAAATATTTATGGGCATATTGCTCGTGGTCATGTCTTGTATCATGATCATTCCCATACCGCTTACAAATACACTGCCCGCCATGATTATTTTCTTAATGGCGGTAGGTTTGGTAGAAGATGACGGTCTTATTTGTTTGCTCGCTTGTTGTGCCGGTTTTATTGCATTTTGTATCTACTCGGCAGCCCTGTTTATCTTTATTGTTTATGGCTTGCAGGGGCTCATACACGTTAAAGAGTGGATTGTAGCTTTTGCTCAACAAATTTTTAATTTTTGATTTGCCAACGAACCGACTTTTATACTATTTTGATGTCACTTTATTGCCCAGGTGGCGGAATGGTAGACGCTGGGGACTTAAAATCCCTTGTCCGAAAGGACGTGCGGGTTCGAGTCCCGCCTTGGGCACTTTAATTCTTTAATTTAGAAGAATTTTTTATCCGCAACATAGAGTCAATTACTTCATTTTGAAGATCTTGCATTCTTTTGCTAATGAGGTTTCCAATTGTTTCGTTATCAATCGTTTTAAGTAACTTACTTTCTTTTATAAGTATACTTTTAACGCTCTTCAATTCCCTGGCTAGATCGTGCCTTAAAGCATTAAGATCCTTTTGGTTAAATTTGCCTTCTTTAACCTCCATAAAACCGTCATCATTTTCGTATTCAGTCGATTTGGTTAACTCTTCGACTACGCCTTTACTGATCTTCCTTACTCCGGCTTCAATTAACTCGATATTCTCTTTGGACAGATGTTTGTAGTATTGGAGGTTAGTGGATATAAACTCAGTTGCCACTTTTAGCATAACCTCCTTATTAAGTAAGTAGGCCTCGTCTATAAAACGATTGAATTCGCTGAGATTTTTGAAATCGTATGAATCGGGAAACGGGTTTATCAGATCCCTTAGATCTTCTGTCACACGATATATGCAATGATCATTTTCAAAATTAGCCAAATCCTCTTCCGTAAATTTCTCTTTAAGCTCAATGCGAATATCTAATTCGATATCTTTCATTCGTTTGTCAAGAAAGTCGTACTGCTCTTTTTCCTCTTTGCATGATTTGATAATAGTTTGTTTGGCTTGTTCGATTCGATTGTTGAGGAATATTTTCAATTTAATGTTACCTAACTGATTATCCTTTTGAAGTTTCAGGAGTTCTTTTAATATGGTTTTCTTTTCGGCAGCAATTAGCTTGGCCGCATTATATTGAGTACGCCCCATGTCTTTAGATGAAAATTTCTCTTTACTTAATAAACAGTGAATCACGTCATTTTCCAGACCCACTATTTGCGTATAAATGAGACTTCTACGCTCAGCGCCGTCTATCTGCAGATGATCAAGTAAAAGCATGATATCTTCCCAGCCATCATTGAAGTCTGATATATTACCAAGGGCATAGTCTTCAAGTCCCGATGAAAAGCTATAAGCGCCCTCATCCTCATCTTGTATGAGGATGAGCTCCTCTTTTACCATTTTATAATCCAGATATAGGTCACAGAGATCGCGCAATGCTTTATCATCGCAATTTATAACCCGTTTCTCTGCTAATTTTTTCAACGCCTTGAACTCCTTAGCACTTATCTTGTTTACCGAGATTTTTTCGTCTTCAAACGCAGGCTCGATGTAAAATTCTTCTTGGAACTCCAGGTCCTTCTCTTCGACAAAAATATTGTCTTTCTTTTTTAAATCCTCAAATTTCTTAAACAACTCCTTGAAATCATCGATTGATTCCTCATCCTCGCTATCGTCATCTTCTTCTATGAATACATTTTTAGGGGATTCAATCTCATTCTCGTAATTGCTAAACTCGTCTTTTATCTTCAGTGTTTCAAATTGTTTGTATATATCATTAAGCATCTCGAGCTCGCTTTCAGTCGTTAATTCTTTCAATTCATTGAAGTCCTCAATACTGATCTTATGGCCTGCACTGTTTGTCAGTGATTCCGAGTAAAAAATTTTATTTACTTCGCTTATGCAGTCTTTGAATTTATTTTTATTATCACTGTGCTGCTTCATTTCTTTTGAAAAGGATTCCAGACTTTCTTTTTCATTAGAGAGCTCACCTTTGATCTTTTCATAGTCTTGATACATATCTACCAGCTTTAGAAGCGTATCAGGCTTATCATCAAAACCCTTTTCTTTAGCTAGTTTTTTAAGCTCATTCCATTGTTCAAAAGTAATTATCTTGCCCGATGACTTTATATAACACCTGGCATAAAGAGCTTCATAACGATCAAAAACTTCTTCTACCTTGATCGTCATATCCTCAATTTTCTTAAGTTTGCCTTCCTTTATTCCTTTGGCTTTTTCTTCAGCTATCTGTAGGTAAGCGCTTTTAAGGAGGCGTTCTTTGTGCGTTTTAACTGCTTTTTCAGGGAAAATTTCTGTCAGTTTTTCGTTTAAATAGCGCTGATAGTCGTCAGCAAAGCTTTTATTGCTTGTTAATAAATTGAATTTACTGATGAAATTCCTTGCTAGATTGCCCTCGAAGAAATTATACCCGTTTAACTTTAAGCCCAGGTTTATCTTTTTTTCTTCACATACAAGCATTTTAGGTAAATTGTTTTCTTTTGAAATTTGCTTCGCTAAGCATATGTTTTTATTGATAATTGCATTCATCTTTTAATACTGCGTTAGTACTATTAACATATTTAATTATATATTTATTTTATTATATTGCAATTAAATAATAACTACATATATAGTCATAAATAATTAAAGATCTTATAGCTGAGCTTTTCCTGCAGTATCGATCTTGTTAATGGCGATCGATTGTATCAAATTTTATTGACATATTACTAGTTGTACGACACTTCTAGGATCCACTAGATTATGTTTGTCTACAATTATATACACTCTTGCTTTAGTAGTTCATTTACGGCTCGATTGCCTTCATCTGACCTAGGCAATACAGTTACCTCAGTAAGTGACAACAACAATTCAAGAAAAGTAGAAGATCTGACAAAAGAGCACCAGCTTACATGGAAGGAATGGGCCAACAAAAAAGCCATTGAAGCAAAAGACTTTATCGCAGATTTTGTTTGGGAGGCAGAGGTTTGTTGGCTTATTAATGAAACATTTGCACGTGTGGTTTGGCCCGTTTTAGAAACTTATATCTTAGCTTGGGTGACAGCGAATCCCTTTTACGTGGGAGCCTATCGGGCATTTTTTCAGGGTGCCTTTATGGCTATCTGTAAAAAGATGGATGGTCTAGGTTTGCTAAAACAATTTTTAGGATATGCTTACAAAACAGAGTCTTCCAAAAATATTAAAACCAAGATACCTTCTCAGCTTTCAGTTAAAAAGTTTTCTGGCAAGGTTGAGTGGATCTATAAGGGTGTAATTAAGGGTGTCAGCTATTTCCCGCAATACGCTCTCAGGGTCTATACAGGAATAGGTGTTACTAAGGCTTTCTTTGGCGCAGGCATTGATAATTTCATCCAAAATGAAAAGAAGGTTGCTTTAGGAGCGCGCATTATAAACGCCATTAAGAGTGGAATCGCTGGTGGCATCCGAAAGGAATCTTTGGACTATTTTACAAAAAGGCAGTTCCAAGTGGCTAAAACGGTTATCGTTTGGATAACTGCCAATTTTGCCAGTGATGGTATAAGCAGTTATGTGGAAAGCTTACTTGACACTTTTGGCGATCAGATAAATCGGGGTAAATACCCAGCTTGGGATCCTAGAATACTTTCAAATCATCGTGCTAAAAGCCATTGCTATTTTACAAATGAGCGTTCAATGAATTTTTGGGATAACTTTGGTAAGTGTGTTATGGGGAAAGATGATACAAAGGATTTTTCAATAGCCTGGGCCGATTCAGGGTTTACAGCCTTTTCCCGTAAAAGTTCTAGCAAATCAGTATTCTAACTCATTTAGTGCATTTGCCATCCTTTGCTGCATACTAGTAGGTAAGGATCCTATTTACGGCATACGCAACACACTATTTAGATAGCTTTCAGGGAAATCACATTGCTTTCTAGGTGTATTTTCCTTACATATATTCCTCAGTGAAGCATTTTGTTCCCCTAATATTTCTGCTCTGCCTCCTTTTTTCTGCCTGCAAGCCCGCGGAAAGGCCTCCAAGAGATGTTATACCACCGCCTAAAGATGCGGATGTTTTTATGGGTGAGCCTGGGCAATATGGCCATATTATGGTCATCGCAGATGCCATTGCGCCTTCAACGTTTAATCCGCTTGTGGCAGCAGACCTCTACTCTTCGGTTGCCATTGGCCATTTAATGGGGGCATTGATTCGGGTAAACCCAACTACACAAGAACTACTACCCGGATTAGCTAAATCTTGGGAGCTCGCAGAGGATAAAAAGCATTATACTTTCCATTTGCGTCAGGGGCTGCTTTGGAGTGATGGTGCTCCTTTTACTGCGGATGATGTCGTATTTACCTTTAATGCGCTTTTTGATGCACGTTATCCCAATCGTTATAAACAGCAGTTTATCGTTGATGGCAAGCCACTGAAGGTAAGTAAGATAGATGACTACACGGTGGCTTTTGAAACTGGTGGCCTATATGCCCCTTTTGTTTATGACCTCGCAGGTGTTGAGATCATCCCCAAGCATAAATTGGAAACGTTTTACACAGATGGCCGTTTGTTAGAGCAGTGGACGTTAAAGACAGCCTTAACCGAGCCCAAGGAAATTGTCGGCATGGGGGCTTTCCGCATTAACACCTTTAGAACCGGCGAGCGAATTGTATATGAGCCAAACCCCTACTATTGGCGCATTGATACCGATGGCAAACGTTTGCCTTATATGAACTACTTGATTTATAAGTTCGTTCCGGATGCAAATACCATGTTGATGCTCTTTTCCACGGGCGAGGTAGATGCGCCTGCTTCCGCGATCGGCCCGGCAAATATCAGTTGGTTAGAAGTAGCAGCAAAAAAATATAATTTCACGCTCCATGCCCGTGGCCCGGATAGTAGTATAGCTTTTATTTGGTTTAACATGAAGCCTGGAAAAGATGAAAAGGGTGACTACTATGTGAATCCGGAAAAATTAAAATGGTTCACTGATAAACGCTTTCGTCAGGCAATTCTTTATGGCACCGATCGCGAGGGCATGATTCGCGCGCAGTATTTAGGAAAAGGCCAGCAATTAGACTCTATCATCAGTCCTGCAAATGCAAAATGGTATAACCCTAATACGAAAAAATATCGTTACGACCCGCTGAAGGCAAAAATGCTATTTAAGGAGATGGGCTTTTGGTATAACACCGATGGCAAGTTGCGTGACCGAGATGGCAACCCTATCGAAATCGAATTTTTAATAACAGAGGGACGCGGGCAGGCGCCCTTTTTAACCATCTTTCAGGAAAATATGAAGGAATTGGGAATTGATTTAAAGATAACCTTTCTGGACTTTTCTACTTTGCTCGCGCGTACGGAAAGCTTTGAATACGAGGCGACCTCAATTGGTTTCACTGGTGGAGGGGATCCTTCCGGTGGAAAAGCAATTTATAAAAGCGATGGCGCTTTTCATTTATGGAATCCCGATCAGGTAAAGCCTGAGACTGAATGGGAGGCTCGAATAGACGAGCTGTTTCGCAAACAGGAGAGGGAATTTGATGAGCAGAAGCGGATTGCCATTTTTTACGAAATACAGGAAATTATTAGTGAAGAGCTACCCCTGATTTTCTTGAATATTCCCATAACCTTCATTGGCATACAAAACCGTTGGAAGAACGTGAGTATCTCTCCCATGTCCCCTCCGTTATGGAATCTCGATGAGGTGTGGACTGATGTAAAAGACGATGATTAAATATATTGCCCATAGATTGCTCAGTATCATTCCCATGATTTTAGGGGTGAGCTTGATTGTGTTTCTCTTGATATACCTCACCCCAGGCGATGTGCTCAGTGAAGCAAGAGCCCAACATGATATTCCTAGAGAGTATATCCGGGAAATGGAAAAACTGTATGGGCTAAATGAGCCTTGGTATACGCAGTATTTCTTGTGGCTAAAAAATGCCCTAACACTCAACTTCGGCGAGTCCTGGACGTTTAAGGTTTCTGTGCTCGAACTCCTAATCGAGCGTATTCCCGTTACTCTTTTATTAACAGGCACCGCGCTCGTGATTGCGTGGAGTATTGCCATCCCCCTCGGCGTTTTGGCTGCTATGTACAAAGATTCAATTTTTGATAAAATAAGCGCTCTTCTTGCTTACGCTGCCTTATCTATACCGGAGTTTTTTCTAGCCCTATTAGCCATCTTTTTCGCCGCTCAAACAGGTTGGTTCCCCATTGGCGGCCAGACAACGATTACGTACGAATTCATGTCCAGTTGGGAAAAATTTGTCGATGTTCTTTATCACCTGATCTTACCCAGCTTTGTCCTCGCAATCGGGGGGGTAGCCGGCATGATGCGGATTATGCGCGCCAATTTTTTGGATCACATCCGGGCCGATTATGTAACCACAGCTCGCGCAAAGGGCCTAAGCGAACCCGTTGTCATGTTTCGCCATGTACTGCGAAACGCCATAAACCCTTTAATCACCGCCCTGGGCTTTGCTTTTTCCGGTCTCTTGTCGGGCGCATTACTGGTGGAAAATATTATGGATTACCCCGGTTTGGGGCAGCTCTTATACCAAGCCTTTATGAAGCAAGATCAACACCTCGTGATGGCAGCTGTTTTGATGAGTTGTATGATGCTTATTTTTGGAAACCTTTTTGCTGACTTATTATTGGCCTGGAACGATCCACAGGTTAGGCTGGGGGAGGATTGATGCAAAACTTTGCTTTTTCCGTGCGTGTGAGTAAGGTGTGGACATCAAAATAGAAAGAAATCGTTGACGATCTAAAGCAAGGGAACCTATACTCCGCTTCATGAAAAAAGATGTACAACCAGTACCCAGTGGGTTTCATACGATTACCCCACATTTAATTGTTAAAGATGCCGCAAATGCGATCGAGTTTTATAAGAAAGCTTTTGGCGCGGAAGAACTTGGCCGTATGCCGGCACCGGGTTCTAATAAAATCATACACGCTCTTTTGCGTATTGGTGACTCTATGATTATGCTCGTAGACGAATTTCCGGAACTGAAATGCTTCGGCCCCAATCATTTTAACGGCACAAGTGTTAATATACATTTATTTGTTAATGATGCGGATGGCATGTTTAATCAGGCCGTTAACGCCGGCGCTAAGGCAGCTATGCCCATGCAAGACGCGTTTTGGGGTTCCCGCTACGGCAAAGTAGAAGATCCATTTGGCCATGTTTGGGAAATTGCGACACAGATCGAGGATGTAAGCCCCGCAGAAATGAAGAAGCGTAGCGATGAGTATTGTGCCTCAACATCAAAAGCCTAGTCTTGCTTTTATACTTTAGTTGATTATTAAATAAAAACAGCTCGTAATTTGCGGGCTGTTTTTTTTGTTATGCCTCAACCCCTATTTAAAGAACTATTAGGCAGGCCTTTTGGATTTGCAGCACTCATCCTATTGGCGATCCTTTATGTGGCAGCCTTGTTTGCCCCCTTCTTTGCCCCTTACGAGGAGACAAAACAGTGTTTAGATAAAATTTTTCATCAGCCAACGAAAATTTTCTGGAAAGATGGTGGGTTGCGTGTACAGGACTATTACAGTGATAGCGCCCTTTCTACCCATTATGAAGCTATAAATGGAGAATCCATACCGCTAAAGTTTTTTGTTAAGGGTTTTTCCTACAAGCTATTTGGCTTGATACCGATGGAGCGACACCTGTTTGGCCTGGTGAGCGAAAATCCGGATGCCCGCGTTTATTTGCTAGGGTCAGATGGAACCGGTAGAGATCTCTTTAGCAGGTTGCTCTACGGGGCTCAAATCTCCCTGAGTATAGGCTTTATTGGCATAACGATTACGATGGTGCTTGGTTTTCTTGTAGGCGGCCTTTCTGGCTACTTTGGCGGAAAGTTTGATTTTATAGGCATGCGACTAGTCGAGCTTCTAATGGTCATCCCCGGGCTATATTTGTTACTTGCGTTACGATCTACGCTCGCACCCTATTTCAGCTCAGACCACATGTACCTGGTCATTATTATTATACTCTCACTCATCGGTTGGGCAGGTACCGCAAGGGTGATCCGGGGGATGTCTTTGGCTTTGCGAAATCGAGCTTTTGTCCAGGCAGCCGAGTCTATGGGGCAGTCAACTAGGAAGATTTTGATTAAGCATATCCTTCCAAATCTAATGAGTTACTTGCTGGTGGCTGCCACGTTGAGCATTCCGGCTTATATATTAGGTGAAGCAGCGTTGAGCTTTTTAGGCCTGGGGATACAAGAACCCTCATCTTCTTGGGGGCTGATGTTGCGCCAAGCACAAGAGATGCGCGTCTTTATGCTTAATTTGTGGTGGATGTTTAGCCCGGGAGTTATGATCTTTATCTCGGTTGTGGCCTTTAATGTTCTTGGAGACGTCCTAAGAGACATTATAGACCCTAAAATGCGAGTCTAGCAGGCATGTGTACTAGCCCGCAATGAACGGTAGAAATTTTGTGCTTTACAGTGTTGTTTTTATACGGCTAAGATTTGCTTGTTAACTCAACTAACCCCAAATTATGGCTATACAAACAACTGCAAAGGAACAAACAGCGGTAGAGGCGCTTAAAAAATACCTCGATGCATACGGCAAGCAAGACATGAAAGCAGCATTAGATTGCTTCAGCAATAAACCCGATACAACGTTTATTGGAACAGGGATTGATGACAAGACAGTAGGTAAACAAAAGATAGAAGCCCTCTTAAAGCGTGATTTCGCAGAGTCACAGGGGACCACAACGGATACGCACCTCATCTCAGCCAATATTCAAAACGAAATGGCTTGGATAGCCGCTGAAGTCAATGCCAAGGTAAAACTCAACAATGGCCAGACGCAGAGCGTAAGTGGTCGTTGCACTACCGTGCTCGAGAAAGAAAACAATGACTGGAAGATCCGTCATTTTCACTTCTCGACTCCAGCACTTAATCAACCAAAGGGAAAATCATTCCCTGTGTGATCGATTGCAGAATTATTAGAAATTGATGAAATCTTAAAAACTGGAGCTTCTTATAAGCTCCAGTTTTTTGGTTTTTATCAAATACAGTAAGTGAACAAAAGAGCACAAGTCTGCGGTAAGTTTGTTTCAGGTGAAACAAACTCGCAGAATAAATCAAACATCGGGATTGCATCCAATAGGCAAAAATACTATATTTTACCTACATTTTATGGATACGACCCAAGAACGAGAGATTATAAGAGTTGATTCTGCAGGCTTTTGCTGGGGCGTAAAGCGAGCTGTTGACATGGCTGAAGAGCTGAGTGAGTCCGGCCAGAGACGCGTCTATACTGATGGACCCTTGATCCACAACAAGCAAATGATGGCCAAGCTAACTGCCTCCAACATTAAGGAAGTAGGCGATTACCAAAGCAAATCCGAAGTCGAACTTGATACAAATGATGCCTCAGCCGTGATGTTAGTACGAGCCCACGGAATAGCACCAGAGCGGCGTGAGTACCTAAAGTCACTCGGCTTAAAGTTTAAAGATGCTACCTGCCCGGATGTCGGGATCATTGCGGGCAAATTGAAATTACACGCTAAGAAAGGCTTTTCCGCAGTGATATTCGGCAACCCAGATCACCCGGAAGTAATCGGCTTGCTAGGCTATACTGCTGGCAGGGGCTACGCTGTACAGACCAAAGAGGATGTTGATCAGTTGCCCGATTTGGGCGATCAAATTTGCATGGTCTCTCAAACAACAATGTTTGTGGATGATTATAATGCATTAGCGGCTTATTTAAAGGAGCGTTTCCCCTCTGTTGTGGTGCTAGACACAATTTGTGGCGCAACCAAAGAGAGGCAGACTGATGTTTTAAAGCTTGTTGAGCAGGGGATTGAAGCAGTTGTCGTGATCGGGGGAAAACATTCCGCCAATACAGTGAAACTCGTGTCGTTAGTGGAGCGCTACGGTCGGCCGGCTTTCCATATAGAAACTACTGCAGATCTTGATTGTGCAGCCTTGAGAAAATATAATAAGATTGGCGTAACAGCAGGAGCTTCTACACCAAATTTCATTATTGATAGTGTTTACGAAGCGCTAAAAGCACTTTAGCTGCTATTCGAAATACTGAGCGAGCTTTTGGATGGCCTTTTTGCGATGGCAGATTTGGTTTTTTAACGTTTGCCCTAATTGTGCAAATGTTTGGTCATAACCATCAGGAATGAAAATAGGATCGTAGCCAAAACCCTCTGTGCCAGAAGGCTCCGTATGCAGCTTACCTTTACACACCCCGACAAAAATTTCTTCCTGCCTACTGGGGGTTAGTAAAACAAGTACACAAAGAAATTGAGCACCACGATGGCCTTCCGGAACATGCTTAGTTTCCTGAAGCATTTTATTGTAATTATCTTTGTAGGTAGCCTTAGGGCCTGCGTATCTTGCTGAAAACAATCCGGGGGCACCATTGAGCGCGGCGACTTCGATACCGGAATCATCCCCTAGAATATAACAATTTTCAGGTACTTTATCTAAGAGCGCAAGGGCTTTCAGGCGCGCATTGTCTGCGTATGTAGCCCCGTTTTCCTCAACTTCAGGCATGCCACCCGGAAGCGATTGCGCGGGCATGACATCAATTTCCAGGCCATGTTCATTTAAGAGTTGCTGAATTTCTTTAACTTTATCCAAATTATTAGAGGCGATAAAGAGCTTCAGTTTTTTTTCTATTGTAGTCCTAGCAACATTCATATGCTTCTTATGTTCTCGGGCTTAGCCACGCACAAAGTTATTAAATTTTTTTTCATGGCCGATTGTGGTTTTTGGGCCATGGCCAGGGTAAACGATTGTTTCATCGGGAAGTGTATAAAGTTTTTCCTTAATAGATTGAAATAATTGCTCCTTGCTGCCGCCTGGGAGGTCGAATCGGCCTATAGAGCCTGCGAACAAGGCATCGCCAGGAAAAACGCAGTTTAGTTTCGGAAAATAGAACGCAATATTACCGCGTGAGTGGCCGGGGACGTGGAGGATCCTTATCGTTTGGTTAAGGAGGTAAATTTCATCTCCATCGGTAAGCGTGTGATCAATTTTAGAAGGTGCTACACCTAAATCCCGCATCGCCACTGCGGACATGATTGCCGGATTTTCGATGAGCGATTGATCTCCTGTATGTGCGTAAGAAGGCACTCCTAGCTTACGAATATTCTCCATTTCAAATGTGTGATCCCAATGGCCATGCGTTATGAGTATATGCTTAAGGGTACAATGGGATGTCTCGAGATGAGACTTTATTACTTTAGTGGTGCCTTCTGGGGCATCTATAAGAATAGCCTCTCCAAGCTGTTTATCCAAAAGAAGATAAGCGTTGGTGGCAAATTCACCGAGTTCGAAAACCTTAATTTCCATAAGCAGACATATAGTAGATTAGGCCAGGAGGCTTTGCGATCAAAAAATGCTCGATACAGGTGACGAGACGGACATCTTCTCCGAGCGGGGTTTTTTTATACAACATAGACAAATGCATGCCCGTTTAATTCTCATTTTGAAAAGTACCGTACCAAAAATAGCGTTGTCAATTGAAGATATTTTAATTAACGTTAGAGTATAGTCATCATATGACAGGAATGCCCCCTTTCACCCTAGTGGTTGCCCCCCGTTTATCCAGATCGCTTGAAGTAATGAAGATCGAACCTACCCAGAAATGAATTTTTTCAAAAATCTTTCGATCAAGAAGAAGTTGGTTGTCATCATTGCGATGTCGAGCTCAATTTCCTTGTTATTGGCAACAACAGTTCTGGCGCTTGCGTATTTGATCAAAGTTAGGGACGAATTGGTTAGGGAGTTGAGCATGGTCTCAAATATTATCGCAAAAAACAGTTCCAAAGCCATTGTATATGATGACGAAGAAGGGATAAGAGACATACTGAGCTCCTTGCAAGCCAATACAAATATTGATTACTCGATATTATACGATAAAGAAGGGAAAGTATTGTCCATGTATAAGCAACCCAGTGTAGAGTCTGCGCTTGAGAGTATTCCCAATGTAACTTCTGTAGACCGCATTCGATACCATTTCACGGGAGAGTTTTTGTCATGGTTTCAGCCGATATATTATAATGCGGAAAAAATAGGGGTTTTGTATGTTAGGTACGATTTATCAGATATACGCTTTCAGATACGTAATTATGGATTGGCACTTGTTGGAACGTTATTAGCGTCCATTTTCATTGGGCTTGTTATTTCTCGAGGACTGAGAAATATAATTCTCAAGCCGATTCTAGACCTCTTTTTAACGACTAGAAAGATTTCCAAGAGTAAAGACTATTCATTAAGGCTACGGAATTATTCGGAGGACGAAATAGGGGTACTGATTCAGTCGTTTAATGAAATGCTTTCCGAGATTCAAAAGCGTGATATAAAACTGGAGAAATACAGTGAAGAACTCGAGAACCAAGTTAATGCTCGAACATCAGAACTGATTGAGTCCAACCGTCAACTAATGATTTTTCGCAAATTTGCTGAAAATGCGGGACAGGGGTTATGTATAGCATTATTAAACTACGAAAGTGTCTATTTGAATCCTGCTTACCGAAGGCTTGTCTATGAAAAGAGTATTTCAGAGGCGATTGGAAAACCCATTTTGCGCTATTATAATGAAGAAGTAGCCCGTAGGATAAAAAATGAAATTTTGCCGGTAGTATTAGAAATTGGCCAATGGACCGGTGAGTTAAACATGGTAACCTTGCAAGGGAAAGTAATTCCAACAATTGTCAATTTTTTTGCTATAAATGATGAAGCTTCTCGCCCCCTGTATTTAGCGTGTCTGATTACCGATATTACCGAGACAAAGAATACGGAGCAGATTTTAAGAAGAGCCAAAGAAGAAGCGGAGAATCTCAATAAACAGCTAGCATTGGCAATTGGGGAGGCCGAGCGGCAAACGATTGCGAGCCAAGCGAAAAGTGAGTTTTTAGCGAATATGAGCCATGAAATTCGTACGCCTATGAATGCGGTTATGGGAATGGCTGCTTTGCTGATGGATACAGATTTAAATGCGGTACAGCGTGACTTTGTGGAAACCATTCGCCAAAGCAGCGAGGCGTTATTAGGCATTATTAATGATATTTTGGATTTATCCAAAATAGAATCTGGTATGATGGAGCTTAGTAACCGTTCTTTAGATCTGTACGCTACGGTAGACGAAGTAATGGATTTGTTTGCTGTTCAAGCAAATCAGAAAGGGCTTGAGTTATTATATTTTATACAAAAGGATGTGCCTCAATACATTGTGGGTGATGCGACTCGTTTGAGGCAGATTATTGTTAATTTAGTAGGTAATGCGATTAAATTTACTGAAAATGGGGTGATTTACTTAGGGGTGAGTATTGCTACTACCTCCAAGGATAATTGCCATTTGCAATTTGTTGTGCAAGATACTGGCATTGGGATTCATCGCGATAAAATAAATAAGCTCTTTAAGCCATTCTCTCAAGTTGACTCTTCTAGAACACGCCGATTTGGCGGAACCGGTTTGGGGTTAAGTATTAGTAAGCGTTTGGCGGAAATGATGAATGGTACGATGTGGGTGGAAAGCATTCCTGGAGAAGGATCCGCATTTTATTTCACCGTTACCGCAAAGGTGAATTACGATGCTAATCCAGTGCCCTTGCAAGATAAGAAAATCATTGGCAAAAATATTTTATTGGTTCTTCCTCGTGAGCGTACTGCCGAGGTAATGACATCCATATTGGATAAGCATAAGATTCATTCGATGTGTTGCCATTCCGGCCAGGAAGCGATGGAAGTCTTATCAACCAAGGAAGATTTTGATGCGGTATTAATGAGCTCTATTTTACCGGATATGGAGGGCATATCTTTGGCTCACAAAATTAGAGGATTGGAGTTATTTAGTGGGCTTCCCTTGATTTTATATTCATCAATTGGGGACTCTAAAATAAGAAACGATATGCATCATTTAAAAAATGCGTATTTAATGTCACAACCATTAAAAGAAGTTATTTTGATCAAAACCGTTTCAGATGCCTTTGCTAACACTAAAGCCACGTATATAAAAGAAGCGATTTTCTTGAGTGATGAAGATACTGCTGAAAACAAAGCACGTAAAATCCTGCTTGTTGAGGATAATAAGGTAAACCAAAAGGTTGGCTTACTCTTGTTGACGAAAATGGGATATAGCGCTGATGTTGCCAGTAATGGATTAGAAGCGTTTGAAATCATTAAAAATAATGATTACGATGTTATTTACATGGACATGCAAATGCCGGTGATGGATGGTGTCGAGGCCACCAAGAAAATCCGAAAATATTGTTATGAGAACGATAAAAACCAGCCTTACATTATCGCCCTAACCGCAGGTGCTACGATAAAAGATAGGGAAGCGTGTTTGGAATGTGGTATGAACGACTTTATTACGAAGCCAATAAAGGTTGAGGAACTAAAAGAGTCACTCAATAAAAAGTACAGATAACTTTTACGAAGTAATGGTGCCAGGGAGGTGATTTGAACACCCGACCAAAGGCTTATGAGTCCTCTGCTCTACCGCTGAGCTACCCTGGCTTATTGTGGTTATTCAAATAAAGAAATTAACCTCAAGAGTGTCAACGAAAAACTGTAAAAAAATGCAGTTTAGGTTATTAAGCAATTGCATTTTACTCAGAGAGTTGCAGAATGTAGACAAGAGTGAATCCATTTATCGAGAAATTACTAAAGATCCAAGAGCTTGATAAGCGCCTCATGGAAGCAACGCATCGATTGCATGAGATCCCTAAAGAGATCAATGCGATTGAGCAAAATGCGAGGGATCTTGAGGCAAAGGTAGCGCAAGAAAGAAAAAACTTGCAAGATTTGGAAGTAAAAAGGCGCGATTTGGATCAAGTCCTGAAGTCCACAGAAGACCTTATCGTGAAGCATAAATCCCAACAATTGCAGGTCAAGAAAACAGAAGAATTTGAAGCGCTTAATAATGAAATTGAAAAGGCACAGGCTACGATAGGGGATCAGGAAGATGAAGAGATGGCTTTGTTGTTAAAAATAGACGAAGAAAATGAGGCTCTTCAATTGCATGAAGTGGAGCTTCGGGAGATGTCCTCTGAACTTAAAAGTCAAATTGAGACTTTGCGTGATCAGGAAAAGAGCTTAAAGGAATCCCTAACAGAGCTTGAAAATAACCTGAGTCAAGCTGAGGGGGAAATTGACGCTCCTACCTTATCTTTATATAAAAGAGTGCGCCAAACCCGGAAAAAACCTCCCTTTATTGTACCCCTTGATTTAGAAGAAAGGCGCTGCCAGGGATGCTATCTAAAAGTCTCCAATGACATTTATAGTAGCATGGTGAAAGGTGCCCAACTACAGCAGTGTGATCAGTGTACGCGTATCCTGTTTCTCAAAGATACAGAAGAGTAAAACGGGATTACAGGAAATGGTGTAGGTCTAGCATTTTAAGCATATTAAAAAGCTCTTCTTTTTTTGTGATTTGTTTTGGCTGATACCCATTAATTTTATCACGCAAAACGGTAACAGCATCGCATTTATACAACAGAACCTTGAAGCGATTATATAGCCCACTGTCCAGTTGCTCAAAGAACGTTATTAAATCTACATGATATCGTTCAGCCAGCAGTAGAAGGGTAGTATAGTCATTGCAGCCATTTGTAGCTAAAGACTCTATTAGGGTACTTTGATGCTTTTTTGAGATCCCGTTGGCGAAATCAGTAAAATGCCCGAAGCACACAAGCCTATATAAAGGGGTAAAGTTGCCGAATTTTTTGGACATAAATTTTAGCAGGTGAGGCTTTTGTGTACTTGGCAAGACAGCGTATAGATTGCTTAAATAACCATCATCCGCTAAAAGCATGATCGGTGCGTTACCTGATTTCTTTTCTGCTAGGGTCAAGTATTGAAAAAAACCTAGCCAATATTTTTCAGGGCTAATAAAGTTGTCCGGATTTAAATAATACAGGCGAACTTCTTTATCCGGAAAAATAGCAGCAGCAATAGACTCATTTTGTGCTAAAAATTTTATTAATTGATTAAACTCTTGGTTGGGTTTTGAATCAGTTTGCAAAATTCTTTTGTCTAGTGGCTTAAATATAACTTTTTCCTTTTCCCCGATATTCAAATTTTCAATGCCCTTCAAGACATTCTTGAACAAACGTGTAGACTTGTTTTTGGATTTTTTTTCTATCTTTGATTGCACATTCTTGCGAGTTTCTTTTAGCTTAAACGTCAGCGGTTCAAAGATGTCATTTCTTTTTTTCAGTGAGGGTTCGTTATTGTCTGTTTTCATTTTTTGAGATGACTAGGTTTTACAGGGGAACTTTAGAGGCAATTGAGGAGGAAGCGAGAATGCCTAAATGTGAGTCGGCATTTCGCTATGTAATTCATGGAACGCAGAAAGAAGCATTTCGTCTGAAATACCAACGAGCCCCGCAGGAGAGGCCTCACCTATAATAGAGCGATGACGGTCTCCTTTAGGCATCCATTCAAATTTGTTACTATATTCGCGGAACCACGAAAGTGTGGGAGTTCCCGCCATTAGGGCGACATGGATTGCTCCAGAATCACCGCCAATATGTATTTGTGCTAACTGTATTAAGGCAGCAAGTTCTATCAGGGATAAATTTCCCGGAAATGCCAGTGCAGGTTCAAATGAAAGGGAAGATAGCAGTTCCTTAAATTTTGTTTTTTCTCGCTCATTTGGGGCGCAAGAAAGGATAATATCCACTTCATGATAATTCTTGTTTATCGCATTTAATAAAGCAGCAATTTGCGGAATGGGAAGCTCTTTGTAGTCTAGCGTGGTAAAGGGGCTGATATGGATGAATGGATTGCTTTTACGGGTACGTTTACCCAGTAACGATTTGACCTTTTGCACAATCTGTTCAGGTATTTTTATAACAAATTCTGCTTTACTAGTAGGAAACCCCGCCTGGCGTAGGCATCTGCAATTTTGCTCATAAACAGGAGATTGGCCGCGGGGAACATATGTCGCATGGGTGAAGCAGAAAGGCCAATACCAGCGTTTTTTGTTTGGTATTCGTCCAAGTCTGTATTTAGCACCCGTACTCAATGTTAAAAAACTAGAACGATCAGAACCATTGATGTTGATGACCACATCATACCTTTGCGCACGTAATTGCTTTACATAGCTAAAATTCTTGTACCAAGCGGGACCTTTTGGGAATCGCGGGTATCCCAGTATATTATCGATAAAAGGCACGACCTCCATGACTGATTTTATATGCTCTGAGACCATTACGTCCAACTGAGCATTAGGCAAAGCATCTCGTATACACTTGAGTGCGGGTATTAAATGAATACTGTCTCCTAAAAAACCTAGATCGAGTAGCAGGACTTTTCGAGCGTCCTTAATTTTTTCAAAAAAGCTGGATTCTGGCAGGTTCATTGTTATGCTTAGTAGCATCATGGCGATACGCAAGATATTGGCAATAAAATTTAAGTTTCTAGGGGACGTCGCCATCATGGTTCCTGCCCTAAGACTTCTTCGCCAAAACTATCCTGATGCCGAAATACATGTGCTTGTGGCTAATGAGGCCGTTGATATACTTCAGGATATTCCGTGGATTGATAAGGCATGGGGTTTCCCTCGAAAAAGAGGAAAAGCACAGATAAAAGCAGCTTTCCCTATAATAAGACAGCTTCGTAGGGAAAAATTTGATCTATCCGTTGACTTTGTTGGAAATGACCGAGGGGCATTTCTGTCGTTGGCCGTGGGCGCTAAGATGCGGATTGGATCTATCTCTCCATTAGGTTTCTGGGGCAGGAAATATTGTTATAACAAACGTGTTCTGGAGGCGAATGAAGGTTTGCATGAAATAGAGCGAAATGTTCACGTTTTAAGCCCTCTTGGTCTCGATCTCAGGGACTCGATAAATTTAGCCCCAGAGCTGCATATTTACCGTCATCATGATTATGCAGAAGCAATTTTACCCCCAAAAGCAGTTTTATGTCATCTGTCTACGAGTATGCCCAAAAAGGAATGGCCTGTAGATAAGTGGTTAGCGCTTTATGAGAATAATCCACAGCTTCAATCTCGAATGGTATTTTCTACCGGCCCAAGCCAACGCGAAAAAGCATTGCTGGCAGATTTGAAACAAAAGAATCCTTCTGTGCTAACGATTAAGGACATACCTGATGTGGCCCACTTTATGGCTTTGATAAAAACAGCGGATACTATTATTTGCGGCGATTCTTTACCTTCACACTTAGCTGCTGGGCTAGGAACAAAGCAAATTGTTCTTTTTGGGCCAACTCCTTTACACCAGTGGCACCCTAAAGGGAGGAATACGATTGTACTGCATGCAGGAAATTGTGATTGCTTTGGACATCCTCATGTTTGCCATAAAAGCCCTCCCTGTATGGCGAGTATTAGTCCTGAAGAAGTGGCATCTTACATCGAAGCGTAACAGTAATAACATTCTTAATGAACGTCTTCCTCTAAAGCGGCATCATGTACGCCCTCAGCTTTGATATGCCTTTCTGTGGCTGGCTCTATGTGTACTAGTACGTTATAAGCTTCACTGTGGTATTTGAGTATATTTTGTTTTACGCGACTCGCAATTTTATGCCCTTCAACTACGGTAATTTTAGGGTCAACCTGCAGATGAAAGTCTATCTCAAACAGGTCACCAATTCGGCGAACCCTGAAATGGTGATAAGCAAGCGCTCCTGGAGTAGATAAAATATGCTCTCGAAGGTCATTAATCACTTTTTGATCAGGCGCCTCATCGAGTAGATCTCTCGATGCACTTACAATTATTTTGATGCCCTCAAATGCTATGTAGGCACCCATGCCCAAGCCTACAATTTTATCCAGAAAGCCCCATTCCTGACCACCAAAAAAAATGGCACTCAACGCTATTAATGCTAAAATAGAAGTGAAAGAGTCTAAGCGATGGTGGATGGCATTTGCCATCAAGATCTTTGAATTGTGTTTTTTGGCATAGAAACGTGTCCACCAGTATAAAGCTTCCTTAAAAATGACTGAGGCCAATGCGACAAAGAGGGCTAGCCAAGTAGGGGACACCAGATAGGGATGAGATAGAAAGAGATCTCGATAAGAAGTATAGACTAATAAGAGACTAAAAAAGATAATGATTAGCCCAATTAAAAAATTACTTAAGCTTACGAATTTATGATGCCCATAAGGATGGTTTTCATCCTCAGGTTTGGAAGCCATTTTAAAGCCAAATAGAACAGCAATATCCGTTGATAAATCCACTAAGCTATGTAGGCCGTCTGCAAACAGTGCCCCGGATTGTATCAAGCTCCCTAGAAAAATTTTTGCAGAAGACAACAAAATGTTGACGACCACGCTTAAAATAGTAACGCCAACCCCTTCCTTAATATATTGGTTTAACTTGCTTGTATTTGACATCGATAGGTATATTAGAGCAATTGAGGAGGCTTGCAATCTAGAAATTATCTCTTCACTAGATGTCTTGATTAAAGACGGCTTTCAATTGCTTCATTTCAGCCCTATATTCTTGTTCCGTTAGAAAACGCAATTTAGTCGGGTAAAACGTTCTAGAGATAATCATGCCCGGGGGAGTTTTCCCCTTAGTGAACTCTTCAAATTGACCAAAGGAATCGCTTTTGGGAGGAGTACAATAGTTAGCATTAAAGGGTTCCGGAGCAATTTCACTCGCAAATGCGGTGATGAGTGAACCACGATGGCGACAGCTATTTCCTGTCCATTTTTCCAGTGACCTGGGTAGTCGATGCACGCCCCCCTTTTCGACAGACTTACCAGATTGTCCAGAATCAGCGTCTCCAGCTATGACGGCCACGTTATACTCGGTGAAATCTGCAACACGGTCATTTTTAGACCCCTTACTCTTACTATCTTCCCAATTATTGGAAAGAATTGTCAACGAATCACAGGCAACAGCTGCTAAAGAATCGGGAAACCTTCGGTCGTCCGACTGTTTATTGGAGCCAGTACGGCTGTCTCCGTCCGCATTATAGTTTCCCTTTATGTATAAGGCATTATTGGTAGCCAAGGTAAATCCCTTTTTTCGACCTTTAGTGTCATTGTAATCCGGATCCGGCAGCTTCGAACCATTTGTCAAAAGAACGCCCATATTGTCTTTGCTTTTTACTATTTTATCCTCTCGATCATCATCGTCATTATCTTCTCTAGGAAGTTCCACGTAAACAATGCCATTATAGTCGTTTCTTGGTGAATAGCCCTTTTTCCAACATTTTGGATTATAGTCTTTATCCCGATCATCTACAGCCTTTCGGAATTCAGCTATATCAACCTCGAGAACATCTAAGCCCTTTTCCCTGCGGGCATCATAAAAACTGGATTTAGGTTCTTTTGACCTTTCATCTTCCTGATACACATGCATTTTGAACAACTTATTTGCGAATTCTTGATCTAACTCAACAGCTTCTTCTTCAACGTCTCCATCTCTATCTAAGGAGCATTTACTGGTGGGGTTATGAGCATCAGTCCGTTTCAATTTGTTACAGGTAACGTAATAGTTATCCTTCAAATGAATAGCATGTTCAGGTAGTTTTTCTTTATCAGATTTCCTCTCATGTAAGCGAACTATCAAACCAGCCTTACGGGCTAATTTATGTTCTTCAGAATCCCCTTTGTTGCATTTGTCGGATTTCTTTAAGTTTGGTTCGATAAGAGCATACGGATAATTTAATCCATTTTCATTTTTTGTATTAGCTGAAGTCTTTTCATTCTCTTTGTGGGGGTCAGTGCTATTTCTATTTTTTGAGTAGTGTTTGTCATCTCTCTCATTATCGTACTCTCGGTCATCCGAATCCGTTTCATCATGCCCTTTACGAGCGCTATCATGCTTTGATGAGGATTTCTTCCCCCTGTAGCCCTTAAAGCCCGAACATTTTAGTTTAGGCAATTCGTAATCACTTGTTTTGAAATTACCGGACCACTTTTTAGATGCTACTTCACGCCAGTCTGATTCTTCCTTGTTGTTTTTGCTTTTTCGTGAATTTGAATCAAAAAAACTTTCCTCCGTGGATCGTAGGCCTTTACCATCATAATTACTTACCCATTCGCCTTTGCCGTTTTTGCAATATACTTTACCTAAAGAGCCATCCTTCTTTGAGTGCTTACTGGCAGTTTCCTTTTTGAAAAAGGAGGAACAGGACACAGTTGACTTGAAATATATATCGGCTTTATCGGATCCTATTAAATTTCCTTCAGTATACACGGGCCCTTCGATAATAATTTCCTCAGAATCTTCATCAGGCTCAAATTCCAGATCCATTACGGAATAGAGCTCATAGTTAGTAAGCGGAATTTCCCTTATCTCTAATGTCCGAGCCGCATAGAGGGGAATGTTATCATTGTTTTTTACAATAACGGATAATTTGGTGTAGATATTAACATCCCGTATAGTTATTAAATTACCCTTTTGCGGATCAAAAGCGTTTGCAGGATCATTTGGGTCTATATAGGCCAAGTAAGGTTCGGAGACAGGTCCACCAGAAAGCGATTCACTGCCAATGAGCACGGTTGAACCCTTATAGAATGCATAAAATTCATCAGGAATCATTAGTGGACTGTTATTGGGTGCTAATTCATCCTTAGCTATTTGGTCAGCATCCTCCCATCGGGTCATTAAATCGGCGATACCGAATCCGACCAAGCTTTCCGTAGCATTTTTACCCTCCAATAGGGTAAAGTAGCGCCTGTTGATGCGACCTTCTTCCATACCCCAATCGAGCAAAGTTGCTAATATTACACTTACAGAAGCGATAACGACTAATACCATCAGTATCGCTGCACCTTCATTCTTTTGCTTGAAAACGTTGGTAAATATACGCTTCATCCTCTAGGGGTAATGGTAAAGTTATAGGTATTTGTTGTTACCTGAACCGAATCGCCTTGGGTTACTTGGACGTTCATCATAACCCCTCTATTTCTAAAGTTGAAAAAAGAACGCCCATCAGCTAGGCCAATCGCATTGGATAACACAAGCGTGTGACTCATAATTGTATCGTAATCAGGTAGTAAGCTTTCCAGGCTATCTGTATTTGGTTTATCATATTGTTGCTCAAACTTGTAAATTGGCCCGGAAGTAGAGGGATCTTCATCATTTGAGGGGGCCCTATAATAACCGATAATTTTAGTGTAGCCACGCTTTTCATCTTTAGCAGAAGGCCTAGGACCCTCGTATAAAAAAACAATTAAATCGCCAGATCCACCCTCGGTCAGCCGATCCTCGATGCTGTTACGATCGATACTTTCAAAGCTCTTGTATAGGACAAAAGCCTGAGCACCTCGACCACTATTCAAGAGCTCAGCCGTAACCTTTCTTATATTGCTATTTACTTTATTCTTTTGTTCGCTGCCAATGCTGGCCTTTATGTTTTCAATGAAAAATCCCGTTATTAATGCGATTAAGACCCCCATCACGGCTAGAGAGACCATCATTTCTGATAATCCAAATCCGCTCTGCTTAGAACTGTTGTTACCCCTCATGAGCAGATTAATTAATTATCTTTAACGTTCGCACAGTGCCCTTCAGTCCAGGCAGATTATCAAGATCAGGAGCTGAATACGTGAAATCCAGTTGTAACTCGATTGCTGGCAGGCCAATTTTTTCCTGCCTTAAATCTTTTAGTGAAGGGCTAACGTATACCGTCACGTACATGTATTGGGTTCCCCCCTTTGCATTTGTAACAATGTCTGCTAGCACTTGGCGTTTATTTTTTTGCTCCAAATATAAAGGGTCATCTGCCTCTGTTTTCTCGCCATCAATTGCTGTAATACTCTTCAATGGAAGTGGAGTGTTCTCTGGATCCTCCAAACTCGCCAATAATTCCTCTGCAGTTATGTTTTTCATTTGCTCTAAATAACCTTCAGCAACGGTATAAGCAGTGTTTCTAACTAAATTGATTTTTGAGATTTTTTGGGTTTGCACGACCGTCGCAGTTATGCCGACTGCAGCTAATGCGAAGATTCCCATGGCCATCATTATCTCGACTAATGAGTGTCCTGTATTTCGTTTCCTTTGCAAGGTAAGGTGATTCATCCTGGGGTAGGGGCGTTTGAAAGGTCAATTACAAATAATCTAAATAAGTAAACACCTGGATAGCAATACCAAATTGCTCTTAATGTATTTGACATCCCCTGTCTTTTTTTTGAATGTTTAAATCTGACATGTCACAGCCAACCCAAGAGTTGCTTTCGGTTAAAAACCTAGCCATCTCATTTAATAGCAAAGATACCTGCACAAAGGCGGTGCAGGGTATATCATTTTCGCTATGCAAAGGGAAAACGCTTGCGGTTGTGGGCGAAAGCGGAAGCGGAAAATCAGTTACAGCCTTGTC
Source organism: Verrucomicrobia bacterium CG1_02_43_26 (assembly GCA_001872735.1). Lineage (NCBI taxonomy): Bacteria > Pseudomonadati > Verrucomicrobiota > Verrucomicrobia bacterium CG1_02_43_26. The sequence continues at coordinate 71,702 of MNWT01000024.1, forward strand.
GCTTACAAGATTATTGCCAAAGCCCCCTACCTGTGCCGTTTCAGGAGAAATTTTGTATAATGGGCAAAACGTGCTCCAATACAACGCAAAGCAGCTTCAGGGAATAAGAGGAAAAGAGATCGCCTATATCTTTCAAGAACCTTCTACCTCACTTAACCCAGTTTATACTATTGGTAACCAAATTGCAGAAGCCGTACGGTTGCATTTGCCGCAAATCTCTGATGTGAAGCAGTATGTCGTTGATGCCTTAGGGAAAGTGGGTATTCGGGAGCCCCACGAGCGTTACGATGCCTATCCGCATGAGCTAAGTGGCGGTATGCAGCAGCGGGTGATGATAGCCATGGCATTGGCTTGTCAGCCGAATATCCTGGTTGCAGACGAGCCCACTACTGCGTTAGACGTTACCATACAAAAGCAAATCATGGATCTTTTAAAAGAGATCCGCTCCCAACGCACGATGTCTATCCTCCTGATTACTCATAACTTTGGAATCGTCTCGGATTTTGCAGACGAGGTTATCGTTATGTTTAGAGGCAAAATCGTTGAGCAGGGGCCTACCCATGAAATACTTACAAATCCAAAGCATTTATATACACAGGCTCTTTTAGACTGTATTCCCAGGCTTGGCCAGAAGCAGAAGCGCCTTAGAACGATTGATTATAGTAAATTGGAGGTAAATAGTTAATGGAATCCAATTCAGATAGATTGCTCGAGGTAAAAGATCTTGCCGTTCACTTCCCTATTCGAAAGGGTATTTTTAAGCGCATCCGCGGTTATTATAAGGCGGTTGATGGTGTTAGCTTTGTTGTTAAGAGGGGAACTACCGTTGGCCTTGTAGGCGAGAGTGGTAGTGGTAAAACGAGTATCGGTAGAGCACTTGTTAAGCTAACTTCGGTTTCAGCTGGGACAATTGCTTATAAGGGAGATGATGTCACCGAATTGAGCCCGAAGCAGTTCTTTCCTTACAGAAAGCAGATACAAATGATATTTCAGGATCCGTTTAATTCATTAAACCCGAGAATGACGCTGTATGCTATTATTGCAGAGCCTTTAGAGATCCATTTCCCGCATTGGGATAAGCAGAAGAAACGAGATCGTGTAGCTGAATTGCTACAGAAGGTAGGATTAAGTGCAGATCAAATGGGGCGCTATCCGCACCAGTTTAGTGGAGGGCAGAGGCAGCGTATCGGGATAGCCAGGGCTTTGGCAGTGGAGCCGGAGTTTATTATTTGCGATGAGCCAGTCAGCGCACTGGATGTATCGATTCAAGCTCAGATAGTTAACCTGTTGCAAGACCTGCAGGAAGAGTTGGGGCTAACCTATCTCTTTATCGCGCATGACCTTGCTGTTGTGGAACATATAAGCGATTATGTGCTTGTTATGAATAAAGGGAAAATAGTAGAGCAAGCATCGGCTGAGGAGATCTATTCGAATCCGCAAGACCCTTATACTCAAAAACTTCTGGAGGCCGTTCCGTTTGTCTAGTTGAAGCTATTCTTCGTAGAATTTGTTATTAGAATTTGTAACGGCTTGTCGAATGAGGGAGCAAAGGGCCATTTCTGAGCCTTTATCTGTCAGCAATAATATGTTTTGAACAGTGACGATAGCGTTATCTGATTTATCAACGATAAGCTCTAGAAAGTAGTCTATATTGATAGAATCCTCTTCGTTGAGGGCTTCTAGGGCTGAAAATAGTAGGTCGTATAGGTTATCAGGGTTATCGTTTTCGGCTTTAGTGAGAGCATCTGTTACCTCTTCTAGTTTGGATTGTTTTTTGAGGGAAGATAGGGTGCCTTCAATTGACAACTCCTTGACTGTCTTGATGTTGCGGTTCTTTAGGCTGACCTCTTCGATGACGATTGAAGGGGGTTTGTTATCGCTTTTGCGGGTGGTGAGGTAGCCTACTGTATCTACGCTAGACCAGATCTGGTGCGGGATGTCGTCTTTATATTTGATTGAGGGCGATAGGGGGTGTGTTTGGGTGATTTTGTCCATAATGATTTTAGTAGACTAAAATTTCTTGTAGAGCAATGCTAATATGTGTTTAACTGATTCGGTTTAGCAGAGGCCTTTTTATTCGCAGGTTTTTTTTGACTTTTCTCTGGAAATCCATTTGTAGAAGCGTATGTAGAGGACGGCAAATGCGCCGTTACCAAGGACATTGGCCGTGGTGAAGAACATGTCAAAGAGGATGTATAGGGCCGTGATTAGAGAGAGCATGTCTGGGGTGAAATTGAGGTACTTCTCTAGGACAGGTAACATGACGAGGATGCCGCCGCCCGGTACTGCAGCGACCGCGAACTTGGCGATCACGAAGAAGGTGGCAAATATAAGGTATGTGGACATGTCAGGTGCTGGAAGGCCGAAGGAGTGTATGATTCCTAGTGCTATGATGGGAATGCCAATGCTGTCGCCGATTAGGTGGATGTTTACGGTTATAGGGATGATGGCGTCTGCTTTGTCGGGATCGCCCGTATTTTTCTCTGCTCCGCGGAGTGTGAGTGGCATGGCGGCCGCGCTGGACATGGTGCTGAAGCCGGCGATGGCCGAGGGAAGCACGTTTCTAAGGGATATGAGCCATTTTTTTGGACTGAAACCACTGTTTATAAGGAATAGAATAGCGATGTAGGATAATTGTGTTGATACAATGCAGGCTAGAAGGGTTCCGTATTGGCTGAACATGCTTTGCAAAAGGCCTTGCGACTGGAGGTTTAAGACGAAACCGAAGATGAATAGGGGGACTACCGGTACCAAACCCTTGTGTAATAGGAGGTTGGATAGGTTTTTAAGGTTTATGGAAATTTTCTCTACTGTTTTGTTGCGAAAGATGGAGAAAAGGGCACCGAGGATGAGGCCACTGAAGAGGGCGACATCGTTAGGAATGAGACGGGGGAGAGAGAGCTTCCAGAGCGGGGCAAGTGCGTTTTCGGCGCCTAGTTGCATGGCTTCAATGGGGCCCATTATGTTAAAAAATGACTTACTGACGGTGTAGGCGATCAGCGTGGAGAAGAAGTTGGAGGCGGTTAGCGCCACGAGGATAAGGCCTACAAAGACCCAGGAGCGTTGCTTGAGTGAAAGAATGCAGGAAAAGATGTAGGAGAAGACGATTAGGGGGAGGACGAATATGAGTAAGTCCTTAATTGTCAAACTGATAGAATAGAAGAAGCTTTTTATGGTTGGGGTAATAAAATCCCCGAAAAGAAAGCAGGCGATGACGATGATCGCTAATTTTAGTGGTAAACCAAGTTTGAATGATTTTTTATTTTCTTTCATAGATTTGTTAAAAAAGGCTACAGTTCTAAAAACCCCCAGGTAGTATTGGGAGAAGCTTGTAAGCTATTTTGACTCTATTCCACAACAACTACCGCAGGTGCATGTTTACGCAAGCGTGGTCGTTCGAGTTGTGGCGGTTTTATTCATTAAGAAAGGATGATAGGGAATGTAGGCAGATGTGTCAATACCCAATAAAAATAACGATTATGTAGAAAAAATACTCATTTTAGGCCTTTTAGTAACTAGTGTTAAAAGAATTATTATTTGGTAATATTTCGCTACGGAATAGCATTCAACTATGTACGAAATGGTATTTATTTGCTGATTATTGCGCCATTTATTAGGCATAAAAAGGCCTGTTTGTTTCACCTGAAACAAACTCTTTGAAAACGCGTGCTCCTTATTAAAGTTTAGGAGCTAAAACTTTAATAAGGAGGTGATTTTGGTTTTAGGGGACTGAGGGGGTCTGTTTGTGTATTATTTCTATCATAGAATTATGTTTGGAAATTGCTGTGTATTTGGGAAAAGGATACAAAAAGAAAGGGCAATTTCTTGCCCCTTCCATTTTGTGACCTATTCGCGAGTATAGGAACCTTTATATGTCTGATATTTCTCGCTAGTTGTTTGGGAGTTTGGGGTTTGCGGGTACGGTATTATAACCGACGGCAAATTTTAGAAGGTCTGCAAGGTCGTCCGCTCGTTGGCCTAGGTGGTCGAACATGAGCTTATCCAGCTCCTCGAGCTTATAGCGAGCGGCCCGCAGGGCGAGACGACCCCGAGGTGTGACTTTAAGATCTGATTGTTTAGCATCTGACGGCAACGGCATACTTGAGAAGAAGCCTTTATGGATGAGGGTTTGGCAGGCACGGGTGACGGAAGACTTGCTGATATTGAGGTAGTTTGCGATATCGAGGTGGGTGACATACAGCGGAGACGTGCCCGCTTGGTGGGAGAAGAGACGAAGCGACTCCTTGAGCGTGGGGGATTTTTTTCGAGTGAAAAGGCTTTGGAAACCCGGCTCTGCATCTCGCTTGAGGCTGGTGATCCGCGTGATAGAATCCAGCACGATGTATTCGAGACGATTGATGCCCTCATTATATAAGATATACGTGGCTGACTTTTGCCAACGGGTAGCGATCTTCAAGCAGAGCTCTCCCACGGTGAAACGAGGAGCTGTGAGCTTGAACGGCTTTCGAGGACGGTTTTTTTCGCGCTCCGCGATGCGAGCCCTGGTACGCTCGCGAGCAGCCTGGCCCCTTTGTTTAAGGTCCGTAGGGCGAGCGTAGGGAGACGGGTTATTATTGGTATCTGTGGTAACAGTAGGTTTCATAATACGAGGTTAGGTGATTTGGGGAGTTGTGGGAACTCGATTAAGGATAATACGAAATATCACGGAAGTGTCAACACCTTTTTTCTTGTGTGCCGGAACCACTCGGCGGAAAAGCCCCCCCCAGCACGCTTATCGAGAGATTCGAGGAAGAAGGCCCGGCGAGCGCGATAGATATGCTTGTGACGATTTTGATTAGCCCTATGCGGTTGAGGCGAGCGGTGTAAAGTGATCTCTATCATTATAATAGCATTGACTTCATGCGGGAATTCAGAGACCATCTAATCTTTCAAGAGGTTTAAAATTCAAGAATGACAGCAGAGAAGACGATAGAAGTTACAGGTAAAGTGATCGCGGTGTTGCCGGGAACGATGTTCCGGGTAGAGTTGGAGAATGGGCACCTTGTGTTAGCCCACATATCCGGGAAGCTGCGGAAGAACTTCATCAAAATCGGTGTTGGCGACCTTGTGAAAATGGAAATGAGCAGTTACGACCTCAATAAAGCGAGAATCGTATACCGCATGAAGAACCCGAATCAAGTGAAGCGTAACCCTGTGCGTAGCTTCGGCCCTGGTGGTAGAAGACCTGGTGGTCCGCGGAAGTAGGTGTTTTGTGGGGGATTAGAACTCTGAAGCTTGAGAAGGTTCTTGGGGCTTCTTTGGATTAAGTGTTTCGATATCAATCTTATATCGCTGAAAGTCCTCGGGATCGGCAGGTTCATATTTGAATCGCTCAAATATTTGGATACTGACGCATTGCTTTAAGTACTTTCTTTGATGATCTACATCCTTACTGCTTTCAGCAAGCCATTTTTGATTGTCAGGATTTTTTAGTACCTCTTCTCGGTATTCGTCATGCTTGGGATCTAGCAGGTCACGGATATTCATATAGAAAATATCATTCAGAAAATCCAATTCACTTTTCTCATTTAGCGGAGAAAGTTGCAATAATTTACCTACTTTCCTTTTATTTAAAATCAGGACAAAATCATCACCTCTTTTATCAGCTTTTATCAGAGGGATAGCGCGCCCTTTATGATGGTAAACATGTTCTGTTATGTCATCACTCGATTCATCTGAAGGGTTTATTGTACAATGATCGTAAGCGTTTATGAAGTAGTATAAGGTAGGGCCAGAACCGGCCAATATTATGATTATGTCATCTATGTTGAAGTTATCCAGAATATTTGGAAAATCACCCTTGTCGATTGGAGTACATTTATCGCATATCTGTTGGAAAATAGAACTATCTTCATCTCTTGCAATAGTCCGGCCATGGCTGACACCTAATTTATCGCTGCTACCAAAGGTAATATATCCTGGTTCCTCAAAGAAGATATCTCGGTTATATATGCTACTGATACCAAATCTAGGTGGATCATCACGCTTATCACTATCGATGGGAGTGCGTAGTTTACTCTTATCATAAGAATCAGCTCCGAAATACTTCTGGAAAATTTTAATAGATTGTTTCTTTTTATAGAAGCTCGCTTTCACATCATCCTTATATTCCTTAATGAGCTTATTGCTTATAGGGGTTGTTGTTAATTTCGTTGCTTTTCTAGCTTCCAGTTCATTATTGGACTGATCTTTGATGTTTTTCAAAAGAGGTTCTACTCTATTATCTAAAATTTCATTCACGCGGTTAGCCTCAAAGTCAAAAGTGTCAAAAAGATCCGTATTCTTTTTTAAATCTGGAATTTCCTTAATCAAATGTTCAGAAAAATATTTTATATTGCTGAGTTCGTTATTTTCATAACGTTCAACCGGTAATTTATAGTTTTTTACAAATTCGCATTCGCCACTTTTTTTTTCAATGCGGAGGGGTTTTAAATAATAAGCGAGACTAAACAAGAAATATTGTTGGCAGTATTTTTTACTCCCGTGTCGATCTTTCCAGAAAAAATCATTGAAGTCTAATACCTCAGGTCTCAAATAATGTTCTATTAGATCACTGACACTTTCTGGAATGATATTTGAACCGCAGTAAGTTGCACCAGCGTCCGGCGGTTGTTTGTATTGCCAGATTGTTTTTATGAAATCGTAGCGCTTTTCAAATAAGCAATATGCACCTATAATGAAAATTCTGTGAAGCAGGCTAACATGTTTGTATTTTGGTATAATGCCTGCTCTGATTTTGTTTTCTAGTTCATCAGCCTCTTTCTGCTTATCTTCTGGTATCTTACTTTTTAGTAATTGAAACTGCTTCCACCAATCATCCCATTTAGTTTTTGAGAAAATGCTATTAGTTGATTTGTATAGAGCATTAAACTCATGATGTAATATTTTTCCATGGATAAGCCCATAAAGATCCCAAACACTTGTCTTCGGATGAATGTCGAGCAAACTCAATCCATTTACAATTTTTTCTATAAACTTTTTGAATACTGAAAAAGCATTCTCTGCAATTATGTATTTAGAAGTTGTATACAAAAAAAGATTGAATTGAGAGAGGTATTCCGGATCGAATTTTTCTTCTCTAAATTGACTTTCCAAAACAACATCTGGATACCACTTGGAGAAAGCTACACAAACGGACTCATTTTGATGTTTCAGGGCAAATTGAATTAGTGAAACTGGTCTTTCCAGAATTGCTTCAATGTACCTTTCATTGTTTGGTCTTGAAGTTAAAGAGATAAGTATATCTTGCATATGGCGCAAAGTGTAAATTGCAAGTTCTTCATTTTGTGATTTAATTGCTGCTTCATAAATCTTAGCAAATTGATTGATGGGAGTTTCAAAAAACAACCTAGTTTCATTGCATTGAATGTCGTCTTCGGTTTTTAGTGAATTTGCTGCCACCAAAAGTTTCTTCCCAGAGTCTGATAATTTTTGAAGATTTTGCAGAACAAGGTTATTGTTTGAGCAATTAACCTCATAAACCAGAATTGCCCCAATTCCTTCGAAGGAATTCATAACATCATTTCGCGCCTTGTCTTCTAGTTCCCCAAGTTCAAACCAAAGCCTCTTAACTGAATATAATGTTTTTTTTAGGTTTTGAAACTTTGAGCAAGTAACCGCATAAACCAGAATTGCCCCAATTCTTTCGGAGGAATTCATAATGGCAGTTCTTGCTTCATGCGTTAGTTCTGTTTTCACCTCTAGGAACCGTATGTTTTCTTCACATTTTAGCTCTTGAATGATGTAATTTGGATCTTTAAGGAATTTGATTATCCTCTGAATGTTTTGATAAATTGCGTAACACAGGATGATGAAAAATAATAAAAGAATCAATGCAAGTATTTGCCATGCTTTTGTTGGAAGTTCATGCATAAAAGCGATGAGCAAAATGGTAGCAGCAATATTTGCCAGAAGAAATATTGGTAGCAGCCGAACCCAGTTCTTTTCAAATGTGTCCGTTATAATTGAAGAACCGTAACGTTTGGATAGTTTTGCAATAATAGAAATAGTTAATGGAATTAAAAAAGCAATAATTACACCTTCAAAGGCAGCAGCTGCTGCTAAAAAATTTGGATCCGGTGCTATTTTGTATAAAAACCAACCTAAAACGCCTCCAAGAATAATTACAGATAGAGCTATAGTTATACCAATAGCTATTACAGATTGCGGGAGTAATTTACGGATCATTGACTGGGGTCGGGTATCACTTAATGATACATCCTTTAACGAACAGAGGACAAGGAGATTATAAAAACCAGGTCAGCTGGAAATGATACTGCTCAATGTTCGCTATGGATCCATGCGATTGTTTTGAGGTAAGGTTTTATGATATTGTGCATTTTGCATAGTTTGGCAAAGTGGGAAATTTCATCCAGGGTGGCTTTGTTTTTACGGAGAGCATCGATGAGGGCTTCGAGGGCTATGCTGATGCCGATTTTGTTGCGGTATTTGAAGCAGTCTACTACGGTGCGGGCGGGAGTGGTGACTTTGATGGGGATGCCTTCGATGATGTGGGTTTCGATGCCGTTTTGGAGGGCGGGTTCGGAGAAGCGGAAGACGCGGAGGCTGAGGGTGTCTATTTTTGGAGGGCGGGTGCGTTGAGGGATGCCGATGTAAATGTGATTGGGGAGTTGTGTTGTGAGGTCGTGGAAGGAGAGGGCGGAGAGGAGACAGATGACGGCGTGGGGGGCGAGGGCTGTGACCTCGACCAGGGAGTGGTGGATCGTGAAGTCGTAGTCTGTGGCCATGTAGAGGCCGCGGGAGAGTTTCATGATTTCACCGGAGGCGCAGAGACGGCGGATTTGCTCGGGGTGAAGGCCCATGTCTGTGAGTTCTGTGAGGCGAAGGGCGCCTTTGGTGTGGAGGCGTTTGGTGAGTTTGTCATGGGATGACTTTTCGATCGTGGCTTCACGGTTTTGGTATTCGGTATCTTCTTTAGTAGTAAACAGGTTAATGGGGCTTTTACTGGCGGGATGCATCAGCACGGCATGCTCGGGGTGGGCGAGCATCTTTTTGGGCTTATCCTTGATTTGATTTACTAGATGAGGATGCGTTGTGTGCATTTGTGTTAAATTGTTTAATTATATTGTTTATTATATACAATATCTCACATTATGGGTGAAGAATCAAGTTTTTAGGGAAGTTTTTGTGAAATTTCGTTTATTTTCGATTTTATTTGTATACGTTTTTTACACAAAAGGGATTATTTTAGCTATTTTTATTTCAGTTGGTTATGTTCACTGAAGGAGAAGAAAGGTTTGTGGAGTGGTGCTGTGTTTGGGGAGCCCAGGATGATGTGATCCAGGACGGGGATGTTTAGGATTTGGCCGGCTTGGAGGAGTTGGCGGGTGACTGCGGTGTCGGCGTTGCTGGGGGAGGGATCCCCGCTGGGGTGGTTGTGGACTGCGATTATGGCGGAGGCGGAGAGACGTATGGCCTCCTTAAATACCTCTCTGGGGTGGACGAGACTGGCGGTGAGGGTGCCGGACGTGACCTCTATGTGGCGGATGACGTGGTTTTTGCGGTTGAGGCAAAGGACCCAGAATTTTTCAACGGTTAGGCCGGAAGCTATGGGAAGGAAGTAGTTGTAGACCTTGGCTGGGGAGTCCATGGGCTTGGGTTTGGATTCCTCTTGGGAGAGGATGCGGCGTGCGATTTCGATGACGGTGATGAGCTGTAGGGACTTTACTTTGCCGATGCCCTTGACGCGTTGAAAGTCTGCCGCAGACCAGGTGAGAAGACCTGATAGGGAGCCGGCCTCTGTGACGAGCTTTCTGGCGATGGCAAGGACATCGAATTCTTTGTTGCCGCTGCGTAGGAGCATGGCCATGAGCTCGGCATCAGAGAGGGCGGATGGGCCGAGGGCTTGTAGGCGTTCTTGGGGACGTTCGTTTAGGGTGATTTGGGAGAGTTTCATGGGGAGGGGAGAGGTTTTGTTTATTTTGGGGAAAGTGGAGGGGGGTTCAATGAAAAAATAGTGAAAATATGTTCAGATGTTTTAAAATAGTTGCAGCTCTGGCACTATTCTTTCTGTATAGAGGTTGTAGAACCCCGATATGTCTGACGCGGACGAGAGCTCAAAAACAGAAGAACCAACAGCGAAGAAGCGCAATGAGGCTATGGAGAAAGGCCAGTTTGCGAAGTCGCCGGATGTGGGTGTGGTGATGGTGATGGTGGCGGCCTTTTCGGTGTTTGTGTTTAATGGGTATGATGGGGCGTCTAGAGTCGGTTTGGCAGCACATGCTATATTTAGCCAGTTGGCGCACTTTGACGCGAACCCGGCAAATGTCGTGAACTTTTTTGTGTATCGATTTCGGGAAGCCTTTGAGATCGTTTTCCCTCTTTTAATAGCTTGTTTTTCAGCATCTATATTGGCAGGAGGCCTTCAGAGCGGGTTTAAGTTGACGCCGAAAGTGGTGGAGCTTAAGACCTCTAATTTGAATCCTGCCAACGGGTTGAAGAAAATATTTTCGATACAGAGTTTGTTTCAGTTTGTGATTGATTTGGCTAAATTTATAGCGGTTGGCTGGATTATCTACGGGGCGTTAAAAGAAATTCAAAATGAGCCTATTTTTCACACAACGGTAGACATCGCTTATGTAGGGAAGTTTTTGATGGATACCTTTTTGCTGCTGTTGGCGAGGTTGATTACGGCGCTTGGGGTGATTGCGGCGTTACATTATATTTTACAGCGTTATAAGACAACTAAAGATTTGCGGATGACGAAGCAGGAAGTGCGAGATGAGATGAAAGATCAGGAAGGTAACCCGCATGTTAAAGGGGCACAACGGGCGATGGCGAGGCGGTTGTTGATGAACCAGATGATGGACGATATACCAATGGCAGATGTCGTGGTTACAAACCCTACGCACTATGCGGTGGCTTTAAAATACGAAACTGGCAAAGATCTTGCTCCTGTAGTTATAGCGAAAGGGGAAAACTTGTTTGCCCAGCGCATTAAAAAGATAGCAAAAGAGAATGGCGTACCCATGGTAGAGAACAAACCTGTAGCGAGGATACTATTTAGAGTAGGGAAAGTGGGAAAACCAATCCCTGCGGAGATGTACCAGGCTGTTGCTGAAATTTTGTCTTATGTATACAAAGCTCACAAATATTATTTCCATAGATTAAAGACCAGGAGGATGTTGAAAAAGTAAATGGCTGAAGCCCCTAAAGTTGCCAATAAAAATGATTCGACTCTGTTTAAGAAGTTTACAGCGAACTCTGACATTGGGTTAACGTTTGGTTTTTTTGGTATCGTGATATTGCTTGTTATTCCGGTTGCCACCGGGATGCTCGATTTGCTCTTGGCGTTGAGTATTGGTATATCGCTGCTGGTGCTGTTAATGGTTATTTATATAAAAGAGCCGGCGGAGTTTACGGTTTTCCCGGTGGTGTTGTTGACGATAACTTTATTTAGACTTGGCCTGAATGTTGCTTCTACTCGTTTGATTTTACTTGATGGTTACGCCGGACGAGTGATAGAGTCCTTTGGCAACTTTGTTGTTCAAGGAAACTACCTCGTCGGCGCCGTTGTTTTCCTGATACTGGTGGTCATCAACTTTGTGGTGATCACGAAAGGTGCGGGCCGTATTGCGGAAGTTGCCGCGCGATTTACGTTGGATAGTTTGCCAGGTAAACAGATGTCGATTGACGCGGAGTTGAACGCTGGGATAATTGATGAACGTACCGCAACCCTAAGACGCCAAAAGATACAGAAAGAAGCAGATTTTTATGGTGCGATGGACGGTGCGAGCAAGTTCGTGCGAGGAGATGCCATTGCCGGTATATTAATTACCCTGATTAACGTTATTGGAGGTATTAGTATAGGTATTTTTCAAAAAGGTTTACCCCTGATGGATGCGTTACAGAAGTATACGCTGTTATCGATCGGGGACGGATTGGTTTCTCAAGTACCCGCGCTGATTGTATCGGTAGCAGCCGGTATATTGATTACTCGTACCTCTGAGGGCGTTAATTTGGGAGACCACTTAGGCAAGCAATTTAGAGTGTACCCAAGGGCTGTAGGTGTTGCCGCAGCGATGTTATTTACCTTTGCGATTTTGCCTGGGATGCCTGGAATTCCCTTTTTCATATTAGGACTGGTTTGCGCTTATATTGCTTACTTACTTAAGAAACATGCTGGAGATTGGGCTACGAGTGATACTGTTCAGAAGCCAAAGCCAGGCGAGAAAGGGTACATGGGCGAAGAAGATGGGGCAACCGGAGAGCTAGCATCCGCATTTGTGAAACCAGGCTCTATGGAAGATCTACAAAAGATGATTCAAATAGAAGCCTTTACGGTGGAACTCGGGTATGGTTTGTTACCTATGGCAGACAAGAAGCAGAGTGGTGATATGTTAGATAGAATTACCGGTGTGAGGCAAAAGGCTGCTCGTGAATTGGGGATACTCCTTCCACCTATTTCAGTTAAAGATAATCTAGAATTAGATGCCAATGAGTACCGCTTCCTATTACGCAATAAAGAAATAGCACGCGGAGGAATTATGCCTAACCGTTGGCTTGCGATGAATGTTGGCGGCAGCGAGGTACAGTTGAAAGGCGTTACCACAGTAGAGCCTGTATTTGGATTGGATGCCGTTTGGATAAATGATGAAGAGCGAAAGAATGCTGAGATTAACGGCTATACGGTAGTGGATTGTGCGTCTGTTATGATTACTCATTTAACGGAAGTGATACGCGAGCATGCGTATTTGCTACTAGAACGCGAAGATACGCAGAAGTTGATCGATGTTGTGAAAGAAAAGAACCCAACACTTATCAGCGAGTTATTGCCTGAGAAGGTTTCCGTAGGTTTGATACAACGAGTTTTGCAAAATTTACTTCAAGAGCGTATATCGATAAAAAATCTTTCCCTGATATTGGAAACGATTGGAGATTTTGCAGATGTTACGAAGAATCCCGATGATCTTTCGGAGCAAGTGCGCCGAAAAATGGGGCATTTCTTTATTTCTGAATATGAGACGGAAGCGAACCTGATTAATGCAATTACGCTGCACCCTCAGTTGGAACAGTTACTTGTTTCCAGAGTAAAGCGCACGCAGTTCGAAGTGTCTTTGATGATGGATCCCGCGCTTACGCGACAGATGTTAAATGAGATGGCACCTCGTTTAAATGAGATGGTGGAGCAAGGATTTGACCCTGTTATTATCACAACGATGGAGTTACGCTTACCCTTTAAGCGCTTTTTTGATCCAAGTTTTCCTCGACTTATTGTCCTTTCTTATCAAGAGTTACCCAATAAGACCCAAGTACAAAACTTTGGTGTTGTATCACTCCCTATAAGCAACGAACAACAGCCACAAGTCACTGGGCTGGAAGAACCCCAAGTAGCAACTGCTTAATTTCCCCCTTATGCCAAAAACAGATGAAATAGACCCCAAGACCCTGGAAGGCCGCAAGTTTAGATTTTTAGTAGGCTCTGCGGAAGAAGCCGCGCGCATTATTCGCGAACGCTTAGGGAAGACCGCGCGGGTATTATCTGTAAAACAAGTACAAGGAAAAGGGTTAAGCAGATTTTTATCCTCCCCGCAGTTAGAAGTGATTGTTGAAGTACCTAAAACTGAAGGTAATAACGCGACCCCCGAGAAGAGCAGCCAGCAAAAGCAGACTGCGCAGCAACCTAGAAAAGATGTTGCGAGAGAAGAGAATAGCGGTAAAGAAAAGACATCAGCACAGACAAATTTTCAAGAGCATATTGGGAATACAACGGAGGAGTTTTCTGGAAAACAAGAAACTGGTTATGACGATATGCCTAAAAGCGATCCGCTAGTGTATTCCAGGAGGCCTTATACGAAGTCATCCGGTAACACAATCGATTCAATTCTTGTAAAATCCGGGTTTAGCAAAGAAGTATTGTCGAAGTTAAAACTATCACCCAATTTTCCTGTACTGGAACAAGAATCACTCGTTGCGGGATTAGCAGAAGTATCGCATTGGCTACAAAGTTCATTTAAAAGCGTTCCCCAAAATCCCGTTACGGGAAAAATTGTATTTTTAGGCGCGTCCGGAACAGGGAAGACAACGGCCCTGTGCAAATATTTAGCGAACCAAGTATTTATACGGCAGAAGAGAGCGCAAGTACTTAAAATTGATAACGAGACACCTAATTCTGATGATGCGCTTAGGGTTTTCTGTGATTTTTTGAGCGTGCCCTTTTATAGAGATCCGATAGAGTCTGATAGGATCAGTGCGGAAGATTTGCTAATCGTGGATAGCCCAGGAGCCCCCTATAACGATGAAAAAGAGTGGTTGGCCGTTCGAGAGCGGCTAGATGACTTAGGGATCGATACACGCGTATTGGTTATCAACGCTTCCTATGATACCGATTTAATAAAAGATGGATACCAATTGGGAAAACAAATGGGTATTACGCATGTTGTTTTCACACATTTAGATGAATTGCGCAATTATTCGAAGTTGTGGGAATTTATCTTAAATGGTCATATTTCGCCCTTATTTTTGACATATGGACAAAATATTACCAGCGAATATACAGAAAGCGTACTGGATTTCTTGATTAATAAAACTTTTCCCTCTATAATCAACACATAGTCTAACCCCATGGCTCATACCCCCCAAAGCAAACAAGTTGAACTCAACAGCAAATATTTCCTGACTGTAGGAGCCTTTGTGGTGTTTGTTCTGGTATTTTTTATAGGTTTGTTAGCGGGGAACGAACTGACGATCGTTCTCAGAAATGCTGCTATTTCCGCGGTGATCGGGGCAATTCTGACCAAAATTTGCCTGCATATTATCGAATCTAATATTGAAAAAACACGCAATGAACGAGAAAGAATTTTTTTAAAAGACCACAAACCCGATGCCTCCGAAGAGATTCTAAAGCTAGCTAGGGAAACCTCGAATAGATCAACTGAACCGGAGAAGACCGCGTGATTCAATTTACCGATATTCCATTATAAATGACTCAAGCAATCACAAAAACAGAAGATAAGAAGCCCCAACCCCAGGGGACCCGCTTTCCGATCGACAAGGTTGCCAAGGAATACAAATCTGCTATTACACCCGTAGACGCGAGCCAGTGGGATATGGTACAAAATTACCTACCGCTGGTGAAATCGATTGTATCCAGGATGCGAGTGTATTTCCCCGAGCATATAGAAATGCGCGAGATGTATAGCATAGGCATTATAGGGCTAATCTCCGCCGTGCAAAATTACGATGCCAAGAAAGCAAACTCGTTTGGCGCGTATGCAAAAATACGCGTTCGTGGGTCTTTATTGGATGAGTTAAGACGTATGGATTGGTTGCCACGTGCTGACAGAGTGAATTTAAAAAAGTATCGCAAAGCTGTTGAAGAACTGGAGCAAAAAATACAGCGAGAAGCCTCGGAAGACGAAATTTGCGAAGCGCTAGGCATTACCAAAAAAGAACATGCGCACTTAAAAAACCTGCAAATGCCCCTCACCCACGTATCACTGGACAGTGCGCCGGCAGCCGCAAGCACGGATTCTACGAGTTTACATGAGGTGATCTGTGATCTAACGGAGCTTAATAGTAGAGATGTTGCTGAGAACCATGAGTTAATCGATCTCTTAAAAGATTCCCTTAAGGAGTTACCGGAAATGCAGCGTAAGGTGCTTGCTTTATACTATATAGAAGAACTGAGGCTAGCGGAGATTGCGGCAGTCTTTGACCTTACTGAGTCTCGTATATGCCAGATACACGCACAAGCATTGGGAGATTTAAGAACTTCTTTAAAACAAAAAATGATTCAATAGAAAAGTATGCTAATAATAATAGGATCGTTAGTTGTTGTCATATCCATGATCGGTGGGTTCATGCTTGCAGGCGGTAACCCCCTTGTATTGCTTCATATATCGGAATTCGTAGTGATTTTGGGTATAGCGAGCGGCGTGTTGATAACCGCGAGCCCGAAATCTGTATTGCTGCGCATCCTTGCGGATACTAAGGCGTGTTTGACAAGTAAAGGCGCAACGGAAGCTGATTTTCTTGATTTGATGAAACTGCTTTATGAGATATTTATGCTCGGTCGAAAAAGCGGATTGATTGCACTAGACGAGCATATGACGGATCCGCACGCGAGCAGCATCCTTACGAAGTACCCGGAGTTTCTTAAAGATGATGAGAAGGTGACGTTTTTGGTAAACTCCCTACGACCGATTATTGACGGCAAAATAAAGCCCGAACAGTTGGAAGGAATTTTGGTCGCTGAAGTACACAGTAAAGAAGAAGAAGCGGAGAAAAGTATTTCCATGCTTCATTTGGTGGGAGATTCGCTGCCAGGGATAGGGATTGTGGCGGCCGTTCTTGGTATTATTAATACGATGAGCGCGATTGCCGATGGCCCGGAACGCGTGGGACAAAGTGTTGCGGCTGCTTTAACAGGAACATTTCTTGGTATTTTTACGGCGTATGGATTTGTAAACCCGTTGGCACAGCGAATACAGTTTTTACATAAAACAGAATTTCTTTATTACAATACGATCAGCCGTGCGGTTTCCGCTTTTGCAAAGGGATTGGCACCCCTCATGGCGATTGAGATTGCGAGGCGTTCTTTAGAAAAGAGCGTTCAACCGAGAGCGGACGAATTAGAAGCTATCCTTAAAAATATATAAATTATGGCCGGTGGCGCATGGAAAGTAGCATACGCGGATTTTGTGACGGCCATGATGGCTCTTTTCATGGTATTATGGATTATCTCTCAAGACGAAAAGATTGTAGAAGTGACCTCACTCTATTTTAAAAACCCGATCGGGGAGACCTTCTCTAAAGATAGCGGCGTTGTGAGTATCAACAATAGTAAAGACGGTCAGCAAAAATCAAGTTCAGGACAGGACAATGCTGCAACGAGTGTTGTAGACCTTGCGTTTTTAAATAAGTTAGCAGCTGAATTTTATAAGCTATTAAATATTGATCAGTCTGCACAGGACTCACCGGTTGATGTAAAAGTTGCAAGCGATGGTTTGCACATCACGATATTTGATCGCTCTAAGCTGCCTCTTTTTGTTTCTGATAGTGCTATTTTTACGGAGTGGGGGAAGTATGTGATGCAAAATTTGGCGTGGGTGATGGATCGTTATCCTTTAAAATTGCGCATTGATTCTCATACGGCATCGGGGTACAAGCCAATAGACCCTGAATATGGGCCATGGGAGCTGAGTGTGGATCGAGCTAATGCTACACGCAAATTGCTGGAACATTTTGCTTTGGAGACAAATAAAGTATATGAAGTGAGCGGGTTCGCGGATAGTGACCCGTTGCCGGATTTACCTCCTGATGCAGAAGCGAACCAAAGAGTCGTGCTTAAACTAATGTTACATTAATAGAAAAGTTATCATGGAAAGTTTTTTAAAAGGAAGAGTACATATTAAAAAAAGTTCATACCAGGACGATGAGCTAGTCGACAACGGGAAGCCATCTGATAAAGACGCGCTGAAACCCCTTTTAACGGACAAACTGGAGACGACAGAAGAGGTTGTTATAGAATCGGCAGCGGATGAAGAGATCCCTAAAGTGCAGGTAATTTCGGAAGACGGCTCTGTTAAGAAAATCATCATTCAATGCACGTGCGGAAAGTGCCTCGAACTCGAATGCGAGTATGACGAGGAACTGATCAATAATCTACGAAGACTAAAGAACGCAAAAAAGTAATGTGAGCAGACTAGTCCTTCTTTTCTGCCATACGATCACTTTTCATCTGAGCGCGCAGGATCTTTTTCTCTTGGCGAGGACGGTCTTGGATATCTCTGGCACAAGATTCGATCTTTTGGACGATATCATAGCCCTGAGTGACCTTCCCGAAAATGGTGTGCTTCATATGGAGCCAAGGCGTTTCGGCTGTGGTGATGAAAAACTGGCTGCCATTTGTGCTTGGGCCACGGTTTGCCATAGCGAGCATGCCGGGTTCATTAAATTTAACGTCACCTTTGCATTCATCTTCAAATTCTTTGCCCCAGATGGACTCGCCACCCGTGCCGTTACCTGAAGGATCTCCTCCCTGGATCATGAACCCCGGGATAACGCGGTGAAAGATGATGCCATCATAGTAGCCATTTTTTACGTGGGTGATGAAATTTTCACAGGCTTTGGGAGCGACTTCCGGCATGAGAGTCAACTCGATTTCGCCAACGCTTGTTTCTAGAACGACTACATTATCTGACATAAGCTTTTATGGGTTTAATTCGATTGGTAGCATTGGGGAGTTTTGGCGGGAAGGCAAATATATTTGTAAAAAAATCAGGCCTCTTCCAAACCCATTTTTTGCCGCAGGTCTGCTAGTTTTTGGAGCGCTAATTGGGCGCTCGAGTTTTCGAGAGAATTGGAATCACTGGCGACCTCGTTTGTAGGTGCGTTTACAGACCTCAGGACTTTGCCGAGATCTGTGAAGTCATCCTTCCAGAGGCGCACGGCTTGGGGAAAGTGATTTAACTCCTTGCCGAGGTGTTCGTAAGCCACAGTAAGGATTGCAGCTTGATGTTTGAGTTTTATTTTATCGATTTTACCCGTACTGATTTGCTGTGAAAAGGTGGTTATTTTTTTGTCTAAATTTAAACAAGCGATTTCGAGGCGAGTGGGATCCTGGTTATAGAAGGCAGCTTGATCTTCGTTGGCGAGGGAAGTTGAGCAGAAGCCAATGAACATGACGGCTGAAAGAATGAAAGCAGAAGGAGATTTGCAACGCATTGAAGGAAGGGGTGGGGGTTAGTGGTATTAGTATACTTGTATATTTACACTAAGTGGGGGTATATGACAAACGAAAATTAAAGGCGCTTGTATAAACTAAGCGCCTTGGTGATAAAACTTTAGGTGTGATTGTATCGGTTAGATGTAGTAGCGAATATGAGCTTTTTCTCTGAGGCGCTGTATCCACTTTTTGTGGGCCTGTTGTGCGAGATTGTTTGCCAATTTACGCTCTATTTCGTCACGAACCTCTTCTAGCGGCATGATGCCATCTTCACGTTTATCCTCAACATAAAGAATGAAGACGTAGTTATCTAGGCTAACGGGCTCACTGTAGGTATTCTTTTCTAAAGCAAAGGCGACATCCGCTAATTCCGTGCGAATATCTGTACGATTGATCCAGCCCCAGTCTCCACCGGTTTCCTTCATGTGATCTTGGCTGTATTTTTTAGCAGCGGCTTGAAATGACATTCCAGCGCGGAGATCCTGCAAGATTTTGTCGGCTTGTTGGAGCAATACCTCTTGAGATTCGTTTGTGTAAGGAACAAGTGTGATTTGACGCAACTTGACACCCTCTTTTTGTACAAACTCCTGAGGATGCTCTTGATAATAAGTTAAGATTTTTTCCGGGCTGACTTCGGATTGGGATTTCATTTTTTGATCCCGCATGACGGAAACGATAACGTTCTTGCGCATTTCATCCTTGAATTCGCGAAGCGTTTTTCCGTGGGCTGAAAGGTACTCGAGAAGCTGAGTACGGTCACCATTAAAATTTTTGCTGAGAAAGTCCGCAAATTGGTTATCCAAGTAGGCTTGTGGAATCTTCATTTTCTTGCGATTGAAGTCCTCTACGATTAATTCGCGATCGATCAAGTTTTCTAAAATTTCACGGCCAATGGCATCAACCCGCTGGTTGAATTCGGCTTCAGTAAGAGATTCACGCTGGATTTGAGGGAGAATGCCTTCTAACTCCAAGCGTACGTCTTGGAGAGTAATAATCTGATCATCTACGATAGCAGCGATACCACTCGGGTAGGTACCAGGCTCTGTGAGCTCCTTTTCTAGATCTGATTCATTGACTGGTTCTGCTTGATCGGAAAGTTGCTCGGTGGCAAATGCAATTGTAATTGCGGATATGAAAAATAAAAAAAATCTGAAAGTTAGACGCATGACGATGTATGTTTTATGTAAAAAAAGTTAACTATCTAATAGTAAAAGTGTATATGAAATTTCTAATAGGTCAATCCGTAAAGGCCTAAAAGTTTAGAGAACTCATATGTAGGATAATTTATCCAAGATACCTAAGAGCGGGAGAAACATGGCGATGATGATGCCACCGATAAAAACAGTTAAACCGATAATGAGCATAGGCTCCAGCAGAGAAACGATTGAACCGATGTGTTTTTCGAGATCCTCCTCACCATCTGCGGCAATTTTCAAAAAAGCCTCCGGGAGATTGCCTGATGCCTCACCCACGGAAATGAGACTGATATCTGTTTCCGGTATGAGCGGGATTACTTGAAGGGCGTTTCCTATGGCAGCCCCCTCACGAACCCGTTGGATCACGAAAAGCATTCGTTTTTCGAAATAAGTTATATCGAACAGATTGTGTGTGATCTCCAATGCCTTTACGACCGGGACATTGTTTGCTAAAAGCGTTCCCATTGCGTTATAAAATCTGATCAAGGCAATTCCGATAAGAACCCCTCTTACCCTGGGAACGCGCAGGAGCCAGGACTTTAAGGCTTTAGGATTTAAGAGCCGTTTAGCAATAACGGTTAACACTATGCCGATAAAAAGAAGGGATAAAAAGTGGTTCTTTATGAAGATAGCTGTTTCGAATACAAATTGTGTCAACACTGGCATAGGGGCATTGCCTAACATGTTTTCAAATACGAATTGAAATTTGGGAATAACAAATATGACTAATAAAGCCACAACGATGATGGATACCCCCAATACGATGGCGGGGTAGGTTAGGGCATTTTTAATTTTTCGCTTCGTTTGTTGAGCTTTGTTTAACTGGTGGGAGAGTTTGGATAAACTGATGTCTAATTTTCCGCTAGCCTCCCCGGCTTGAACCATACTGATGAAAAAACTATCGAAGACAGACGGCATTGATTCTAAAGCATCTGAAAAAGATCTACCATCGTATAAAGCTGTTTTAATGTTTACCAGAATACGCTTCATTTTAGGGGAGTATTCTTGGCGCTCAAGCAGTTCGATGCATTGGAGAAGCGGCATTTTTGCTTTTAGTAATGCTGCTAATTGCTTTGCAAAGTGAGCGATTTTATAACTTTTGAGAGAACGAATACGCTGAGCTTGTTTACGAGAATGCTCCGGAAGTACTGCGATATGAGTTACATTCAATTTCTTTTGCGCTAATAGCTGTTGGAGCTCAAGTTCAGAATTTGCCTGTAACGTACCGGTCCGTAATGAACGATTTTTGTCTAGGGCTGAATACTCGTATTTGGGCATATGATTACGTGACAAGAAATGAATTAAATGACGCGGAGAGTTTCCTCGAGAGTTGTTTCGCCTTGTTGTGCCCAAAAAAGACCGGAGTCCTTAAGCGTTATCATACCCTGTTCGATTGCGTTATCAAAGAGAGCGAGATTTGAGTTTTCACGCGCGATCAGATTCTTAATATTATTCGTGAGCTTTAAGTATTCGAAAATGCCCCTGCGCCCGAAAAAACCCGTTTGATGGCAATGGGGGCACCCAAGACCCCTACTAAAAGAGATTTCAGGCGTTACAGAAAATTGCTCACGGATTTCGTCATCCGGAGTGTACTGGGTACGACAGCGCGAACAATTTATTCTTACCAGCCGCTGTGCCAAGACCCCCTCTAACGCTGCTGTGATCAAAAATAACTCAAGCCCGAGATCCCGTAAACGCGTGATGGCAGACGTGGAATCGGGTGTGTGTAGGGTTGATAATACCAAGTGGCCGGTGAGAGCTGCTCTGGCCGAGATTTGGGCGGTTTCCCGATCTCGAATTTCTCCGACCAGGATAACATCCGGATCTTGACGTAAAAAGGAGCGGACGCATCTCCCAAACGTGACATTGATGCTCGCGTTAACAGGAACCTGAGTAATTCTGGGAATAGAGTACTCGACCGGATCCTCAACTGTGATGAGCTTCTTTTTAGGAGAATTTAGTTGATTAAGGATACTATAAAGCGTTGTTGTTTTACCACTCCCCGTGGGACCAGCCACTAAAAGCATTCCCTGGGTGAGTTGGTAGGCTTGCGTAACATCACGTGTGATTTGAGGCAGCATGCCCAGGGATTCCATTGAAGAAAAAAGCCTGTTTTTATTTAACAATCGTATAACGAGACTCTCTCCCTGAATCGTGGGTAAAGCAGAGACACGGCAATCAATTTCCTGGCCCTGATAAGTGTACAAGAAACGGCCATCCTGAGGGATGTTGTATTCAGAAATATCCAGACTTGCTAAGATTTTAACACGAGAAAGAACGGATTGGGCGGACTGGAAATCCACGGTATGCATATCATAGAGCAAACCATCGAGCCGAAAACGCACAATGACATTGTCTTCGGTTGTTTCGAAATGGATATCGGCGACATTTCGATAAACGGCATCGTTTAGCAAATTATCTAAAAAAGCCTTTGCCGCGGATTCGTTAGCAAGGTTTGGCGGAAGTTTTTGGGGAAGTTGTTGAGATACAGCAGGCATTAATCCATAAAGCGCTTATTGGCTTATGGGATTTTTAGTAACATTGCCCTGACCTTCAAGCTTTTTCCGCATTTGATCCGGATATTGAGATTTATCTATGACCTCATCTCGGTACACAAGACCACGGTTGTAGAGACTGAGTAAGCAGGCATCTAATGTGATCATACCATAGGACGCACCGGTTTGAATATCGGAAGTGATACGATAAGTCTTATCATCTCGAATGAGAGTAGCGATAGAATCGGTATTGATCATGATTTCAAACGCGGCAACCCGACCTCCGCCAACCCGCCTTAAAAGCGTTTGAGAAACGACTGCCAAAATTGAAGAAGCTAATTGAGTACGAATGTACTCCTTTGCGGAAGCAGGGAAAGCGTCTATAATACGGTCAACCGTTCTTGCCGCGCCCGTTGTGTGTAACGTAGCCATCACTAAGTGACCCGTTTCTGCAGCGCTGATAGCGGCCTCCATCGTTTCCAGATCACGCATTTCCCCAACGAGAATAACATCCGGATCCTGTCTTAAAGCACTTCGTAAAGCGTATCCAAAGCTAGGGGTATCGATACCGACTTCGCGTTGACTGACGATAGATTTTTTGTGACGATGATAATATTCAATAGGATCCTCGATAGTAATGATGTGACCCTCTATGTTCTCATTAATCCAATTGATCATGGATGCCAACGTAGTTGATTTACCACAGCCGGTTGGCCCTGTTACCAGTATGAGCCCCCTAGGGCGCCTTAAAAGTTCTTTAATTTTTTCCGGCAAACCGATGACATCCAGCGGAAGAATCTCATTAGGAATTAAACGCAGTACGACCCCATAATTCCCCTTTGAACGCATAACACTCACACGAAACCTTGCTTTATCGAGGAAAGCGAAACCAAAATCGACGCCCCCCTTTTGCTTTATCTCTTGCTTGTGAAGATCAGACGTAATGGAATTGATTAAACTTTCGGTATCCTCTGGGGTTAACGCGGAACCCTCTACGGGAATCATGGAACCATTGATTCTGAGTATAGGAGCTTGGTCAACCTGGATGTGGAGGTCGGAAGCACCTTCATCAACCATCAGGTTTAAGAGATCATTCATCTCGTAGCTCATAGGGGTAAGGGGGCTTAAGGATTGAGACTGTGTTAGCTAATTATAATACATTTCATGTATAAATTACAAGTATTAGATTTCTTTTCACGCACGACTAAAAATTAACTTTCTTGTCATTGCGTGAAATAAATGTGTTAGTAGAGACAGGAAAGAACATCATGAGAAATTTTAAGTTCCTAGAAGATCTTGCCCGCTACAACCCACATGCAAAAACGCTTTTGCATATCAATATTGGGGAGCAGAAGCTGTACGTGATAGATGTACCCTCTCAGAAAAGCGAGCAGGAATATACTATCTCAACAAGCGAGAACGAGCCCTCTTATGAAGAAGGATCTAACGGAACGCCGATGGGTTGGTTTGAAATATCTGAAAAGATCGGTGCGGAAGCGCCTAGCGGCATGGTCTTTAAAGGAAGGAAAGCAACGGGAAAGTGTTTTTGGGAATACCCTAAAGAAGAGCAATCAAGTGATTTTGTAACCACAAGAATCTTGAGATTAAACGGGCTTGAAGCCGGTGTTAATGATAATACGCTTAGCCGGTACGTATATATACACGGCACAAATCATGAAAACGATATTGGCATACCTAAGAGCCACGGCTGCATTCGGATGCTCAATAAAGATGTTATTGAACTTTTCGATTTTACACCTGTAAAAACTATGCTTTATATTGAGCGATAGAAATTTAACCCCCAAAAAAACCTATGAAACTTTCAACAAAACTAGAAAAACTGATCAACGATCAAACGAATCTTGAATTGACGGCAGCCTATATTTATTTAGGAATGGCAGCTTGGTTTGAAACGACCCCGTATGATGGATTTTCGATCTGGATGCGTAAACAGTTTAACGAAGAGATAGGACATGCGATGCGATTTTTTGATTTTTTAAAAAATCGAAATAATGTGATTGAGCTGGAAGCCCTGGCAAAACCAACCTGTTCCTTTGCGAGCCCCATTGAAGTGTTTAAAGCATCATTGACACACGAACAGAAAGTAACGCGCTCGATACAGCACATCTATAAAGTGGCTGAAGAAGAGGATGATTTTACGACAATGGAATTTCTTAACTGGTTTTTAAAAGAACAAGTTGAAGAAGAGAAGAACGTACAGGATATGCTGGACAAGCTACTTCTTGCCGGAGAGAACCCTGATGCCTTATTAAGAATAGATGCCCTTGCCGGGAAAAGAAGTTCTTAAAAATTTAATTTACGGCAGAGGCTTCGAGTGAGGCCTTGGATTTAGCTTGTTTAAAAAAGCTTTGAATAACCTCAACAACGGCATCGCGCTCTTCCTTCGTTAATTCGGGGAATATAGGAAGACTAAGCACCTCTTTGCTCAATTGATGGGCACGATTGAGGCTCTCTTTACCAAAGGTATATTGGCTGAAGCAAGGTTGTACATCTAGTGTTTCGGGATAGTAAATTTCGGTGCCTATCCAGTTTTCAGATAAAAAGGCCCTTAAATCATCACGAAAACCGCCACGAACACGGATTGTGTATTGGTTCCAGGTGTGGAAGTTGTCTCTAAGCTCGGTAGGAAGCGTCAAATAGCCATTAAGGTTTGCTAAACTTTGGTCATAGAAACGAGCATTTTCGCGCCTACGCTCGATATAACTATTTAAGTAAGGCAACTTAGCTTCCAAAAAGGCAGCTTGAATGGCATCTAAACGGAAATTACCCCCTACGACCGGATGGTAATACTTAGATTCCATACCATGAACGCGCAGCATTTTGAGTTTAGCAGCGAACTCATCATCATTTGTGGTGACCATACCGGCATCACCTAGAGCGCCAAGATTTTTGGTGGGGTAGAAACTGAAGCAGCCGATGTGGCCAATTGTGCCCAGTTGTTGTTGTTTATAAGTAGCCCCTAAAGATTGTGCTACGTCCTCGATAACAATTAAATTGTGCTCTTTTGCCAAATGCATAACGGCATCCATATTAGCGGATTGGCCGAAAAGATGGACGGGGATGATTGCCTTAGTGCGCGCGGTTATTTTGCGCGCGGCATCCTCGGGATCTAGGTTAAAGTCATCATTATTGGAATCCACCCAAACCGGAGTAGCACCTACTCTGGCGACGACCCCTGCTGTGGCAAAAAAAGTAAAAGCGGGGCAAAGAACCTCATCACCCGGGCCAATTGAAGCGGCCATCAAAGCGATGAGAAGCGCGTCCGTACCAGAACTTACGCCAATAGCGTGCTTTGTGCCGAGGTAGCCCACCATAGCGTTTTCGAAGGACAAAACACTTTCGCCCAAAATGTAATTACAAGGGAGGAGCACGTTGCTAAAGACCCGTGTTAATTCACGTTCGATGGCTTTGTGTTGTTTCTTGAGATCGAATAGTGGTACCTTCATCAGTTTACAATAATACAACGTTATATATAAAATGAAAGGATTAAACTTTTACATAAGTCAAAAAGAGTAAGCACGCCCCTTTTCAGCTGGACAAATAAACAACAGGAGCATTAGAATTAGTCATATACCCTTATTAAACCCCGAACCCTGTAGGAGTATTGACTATGAGTACGTTAAAAGGCCCCGAAATATGGCAAACAATCTTTGTCCCTAAATTGCATGAATTGTATAGAAAGGAAGTTCCTTCCACAAAACGGTTTGAAAAACTGATTGATAAGCTTGGCGGAAAAATCACATTGGACCACGGAGCAACGCGTACAGCAGACCGCGAGTTATACGAATTATTAACCAGAATTGGCGCTGCGTTTGGGTTGGAGCCGAAGGCGAGTTACGAATTTCCGGAAAAGCATTTAACGGCGATTGCGATGGATCTCCCGGACGGTAGCGGATTTAAATGGTTTTCTACGCTAATTCTTTACAGAGAGCTTTCTGATAAACTCGTTCAAGCTGTTGAAGAAGACATGGAGCGGTCAAAACATCATTTATCCAGCAAAGGAAAGGAATTGCTTGAAAAACTAGAGCAAGACAAGTCTCTTAATAGAAAAGAAGCCGATGCCCTATGCGAGATATTGGTTAACGAATTCTTCCATCGACAAGGAAAGCCCCTAAAAAAAGCTACTTTGGAAATGGTGATAAAAGAGTCCAATGAGCTAGCAAATGCTCTCCTTATGGGGCCTCAATTTAACCATGTTGCGTATTTGCTAAACGAACTTGATATAAAGGATTGGTATGGCGCGGAAGTCATACAAGTACTCAACGATACCATGGAGCGAGCCGGGTTTACGATGTTACCGGCAGTACAAGGAAAGCCCGGCGGCATTCTACGTCAAACCTCAACGATGGCCGATCGCTTAAGCTTTAAGCTCGATGATAATGGTAAAACTGTAACGATTGACCACCCGGCGATGTTCCTTGAGTTTATCCAACGAGGAGCGGAGCAGGACAAAGACGGTAAGACGTTGTTTGATAAACATGGTAAAATAAAGCGATTCCAGGGATTCCTGGCCACCAATACGGTTAAGCTTTATGATTCCACTAAAGTGAGTTAATAAAAAAATAGTTTTTAAGAACTTGAAAAGACTGCCCGGTTGGGCAGTCTTTTTGTGAATGGGACACGCAGTTAAAGTTGTAGCTTATAATTCAGACTGGCCGAAGATTTTCGAGCAAGAAGCAGAGCTTGTTAGGCAAGCGCTAGGGGATAATTGCATTGCGGTGTATCATATAGGGTCTACTGCAGTACCAGGGTTGGTAGCTAAACCGATTATTGATATGATTCCTGTTGTGAAAGATATTACGCAAGTGAAACAAGTTAACAATGAACAGATGGAAGAACTTGGCTATTTTGCAAGAGGGGAGCATGGTATGCCCTTTAGACGATTTTTTCAAAAATGGGGTAAAAATAATTTATCTAGCAATGTACATGTGTATGAACAAGGGAATCCTGAAATAGAGCGGCACATATACTTTCGTGATTGGATGCGAGTACATGAAGATGATAGAAATCTGTATGCGGAGCTGAAGAATGAACTCGCAAAAGAGTTTGCGGATGATGTTATTGCTTATTGTTTAGGGAAAGAAGGATTTGTTGTGGATATCGATCGCAAGACCGGATTTGATGGGTTCAGGATGGTTGTGCCGTTAACAGACAGGGAGTGGGAAGCCTACCTTGGGATTATCGAAGAGCGACATGCCGCAGGCCATACAATGGGTACCCTGAATGATTCTCTAAATGAAGCAATAGAAGATGATTGTTCTTTTGTCCTTTATAAAGGAACAGAAATTGTTTGTGCCGCGAAGCTATTATTCTTTTCAAAGAACCAAGCCGCCATCAGCTTTTTGGGAGGCTTAAAAGCATTTAGCAACAATAACTATGAAGCCGAAATGAAAGGACTTATTGAAAAATGGCTTCGACAGCAACGGCTTCGGCTAGTGTCATTATTTTGAAATAAGATTAACCCTAGCAAGCTGTTTAAACCCGATATCATAGCGGTATTTGAGAGGGTTGTTTGGGATTTGGCTGATGAGACCGTAGGCTTTTTCTGCTGCTGCTTGCAAGGTAGCGGCTGTGGCTGTGATGCAGAGGACTCGTCCTCCCGACGATTTTAGAGAACCATTTTTATTTTGATATGTGCCCGCATGAATGATACTTGTCCCTGAAGGAATGTTATCCGGTAAGGTGAGCGCGAGGCCCTTTTCATACTTGCCTGGATAACCCGGAGCTGTGAGTACAACCGTGATTGCGTAGCCAGGATTAAACGATACGGGGTTTTTATTAAGCGTGCCTTGAGCGCAGTTGTAGAGGAGCTCGATAGGATCTGATTTTATAAGTGGGAGGAGGACCTGGCATTCAGGGTCTCCAAAACGGACATTAAATTCCAGAACCTTAGGGCCGCTCTTTGTCAGCATAATACCAATATAAAGAACACCACGGTAATCGATATACTCCGCCTGGAAGCCAGCTATCGTGGGTTTGACAATGGTTTCTGCAATCATATTTAAAACAGACTCCGTGACAATATCTGCCGGGGCGTATGCACCCATGCCACCTGTATTTAGGCCAGTATCGCCCTCGCCAAGCCTCTTGTGATCTTGGCTCGTGGGCAGGAGGATATAGTCCTTCCCCGAGACAACGAGCATGATAGAAGCCTCTTCCCCCTCGAGGTAGTCCTCTATTAAAACGGTATGACCACTCTCGCCAAAAATATTACCTTCAAGCATATCAGTAAGTGCAGCTTTACCCTCAAGATAATCCTGGGCTATCACTACTCCCTTACCCGCGGCGAGACCACTGGCCTTGATGACAGTGGGAAACGTTTGGGCTTTGAGGTAATTGAGTGCAGGAGTGAGTTGTTTAAAGGATGCTGAACGAGCTGTCGGAATATTATATTTTACCAAGAAATTTTTAGTAAATTCCTTACTCGCTTCGAATTGAGCTGCTTGCTTATTTGGACCAAACGCGAGAATACCCTTCGCCACGAGCGCGTCTACTAAACCAAGGCTTAAAGGCACCTCCGGGCCGACGATTACGAAATCGACATTTTCTTGCTCTGCCAGCTTAACCATATCCGAAACACTTTCGATGTTCACCGGAATGGAGTTTGGGATACCCCCATTACCCGGTGCTGCTATCACTGAAGTGACGAGAGGACTTTTTTGACAGGCAAGCGTGATTGCATGCTCACGACCTCCAGAACCGATAACAAGAACTTTCATATTGGATACTGTGTGGTTAACAACGGGTTAGCTGAAATTTAATAAACTCATTAAAAACGCTTTTTTAGCGAAAGGGAAGTGTATATACTGACAGCATGCAAGACAATGTTCCGGAGAATGTAAAGAAAGCTCCATTACCATGCCCGTTTGAAAAGCTGTATCCATCCCAACTCAACAAAGACGATGAGTTTTACATGAAGCTGGCGTATAACCAAGCGATTGAGGCCTGGCGGGCGGACGAAGTGCCGATAGGAGCTGTTGTTGTTTATGAAGACAGGGTGATTGGATCTGCGCACAACCAAGTAGAGTTCTCTAAAGACCCAACGGCTCACGCGGAGATGCTAGCCATTACCCAAGCTGCTAATTTTTTAGGAGATTGGCGATTGAATAAAACCCGCTTGTACGTGACAAAAGAACCCTGCCCGATGTGCTCCGGCGCTGTCATTATGTCCCGAGTGGGGCAAGTGATCTATGGGGTGCCCGACACTAAAATGGGGTGTTTAGGGGGGGCTTATAGCGTGCATTTATTAGAAGGGGTAAATCATCGCGTTGATGTGAAGTCGGGAGTATTGGCGAATGAATGTTATGCCTTACTGCAAAGCTTTTTTAAGCTGAAGCGGGTTCGAGAATAGTTTTTTTTAGGAAATCGAAGTGACTTTATAATTGGTGTTTTTTAATCATATCAGCTATTGTTATTTTTATGTTCAGCGCATTAACGAAAATTATTTTTTGCTGTAACTTTACGCAAGAAGAACCCGATAATAATTGTGATTGGAGCGACAATTCTGAATCCACACTAAAACAAAGATTGATTCAGCAGGGAGAGAAAGCCGATGTACGTAAACCTGAAATAGCACGGAATGCATATGATGGGCTGAGCGTACGAGAGTGGATAGTGTGTTTGGTGAAACGAAAAATTCGTGAAACAAAGAAGTGTGATGACGAAGCAGTAGAAATTTTAGCAGAGGAAGTTGTTATTAGATTTCACTCAGACTATATTCGAGACTTTATTCATGGCGATATAAGTATTGAATCTGTGATAGAGCGAGTAGTGAATGATGAAAGAGATAAATCTCGTTGGGCGCCATGAAGTTCAACGTGTTACTATAATTTATTTTTTTTAAAGAAAGAGAAATTCTTTGAGAAATAGAGCAGCTTTTGCTTTTCGGGAAGATGCTTATTTAGTTCTGATATAAATTCGTTTTTCATTTTTACACTTAAGATAAAGCTGAGCGTCTCTTCATTATCAACCCTTGTGGACATCAGTATATGTAGTATATTCTTCGGGATGATGGTGATGATTTTTTTGACCCTCTCCTTGGTTTTCGCCCGAGTGAGCATTACGAGTAAGGTTTTGGCAATCGTGTTGATTTTATCGTTATAAATTATAGGGTACGTTTTCTTGAGGGCTATGAGGTCAATTTCAGTCATGAAATCTATCATGACTGAAAAGATTGCATCAACCAACCAGGCTTCAAAACCGTTATAGTTTTCTGAAAATTGAATCTCCTTAGCGAGAGTTTCATAATAGTCGTCTGTATTTTTAAAAGAGATGCCCTTTGATGCCAGACTCAGGATACCCCACAGTGTTTTGAGAGTCAGCTTAGTGTTAAAGTAAGCACAATTACCCACTTTTTGCTTTTCACTGGAAAGCTTTCCCTTAAAGAGCATATGCACCTTTTCTTCTATGGGGGTATCATCCTGTAGCGCTTTTTGAATTTTTTGCTTAAAACTGTTGGATGTTTCATCTTTGATTTTATAGACTGAAATTCCGGAAGGCGTTGTTCCAATAATTTTTTTCTCCCAATGGAATGCACCGGTAGATAAATTCATCTCCTTGATGTTTTTAATGACGAGAGGGCTAAAACCTCCATTACAGTCGATCAGCAGTTGTTTGTGAGGAGTAATAATACTGATACACCCTCTAACGTGCTTAGGATAGTCACTAAAAAAAAGCCGTAATTCAGCCAGATTTTTGTGATTCTTTTTGAAAGAACTGTTTATGTTTTCCCATTTCTGGGTTTTCAGTATTTGAGCGAGTTCTAGTGCGACAGGTTTTTGTTTTTCATTTGCGTATTTATCGAGATAAAATTCGAGGATAGAGCAAACATAAGAACCGAATTCGGATGATGACGTATTTAAGATATGTGATAAGAAATGAGCAGAAGCCATCCACCGTATGACCTTGTTTTGCTCGCTACTAAAGTTGGCTTCTAAAAATTCATCGAGATACGCTGCATCAGAGCAAGCGTTCAAGAAACCAAACAGACCTGATCCAGACTCTCCTATGGGACTTGATAATGGATCCAACAATCCTGTTTCGATAATTTTCCTAAAGCAGGGTATCGTTTCTTCATTTGATAAAAGAATCATTAGCCAGCACCTTTCATTATTGTTGGACACCATGGTATTAGCACCGGCCTTGACGCAAGATTGAATGATCTCAAAATTACCACATTCACAGGCATGAAGAAAAGGGGTATTGCCTACCTTGTTTTTAGGCTCATCAATAGATTTTCCGTATTTTTTCCAAATATATAGGGTAGTTTCGAAGCATTTCAGGCATTCGGTACCAGCAGCAATATGGAGAATGCTGTTTTTCGCCTCTTTGCTTTGGAAGTTAATGTCAAACAACCCAAGTTCGGAAAAGAGCTTTATTAATTTGTGGCATTGAAACTTTACGGCGAATACGAGCAAGATGGTTCCCGTAACATCATTTTTATCGAATAAACCAGGAAAATCTAAATAGGCCTTTTCTAAGACCGTTTGAAAAGAAAAAAGAACAGATAATTTTTGATTATTATCGAACTTTGCTTGAGGCAGAATTACTTCCAGTTCCTTAAAAAAGTCAGGATACCGTTTGTCAGAAATTTCCTTGCTCGATTGAAACTTTTCGACAGCTTCATAGAATGTTGCAAAGCTGGTATGATCAGAATCACCTGAAGGCTCGATTTCCTGAAGTGAGACGACTGAGTTTTCTTGATTGAGAAAATTTATCTTTTTATCCGAAAACTTTGTGGAAGAACAACCAGGAAGATGCGTTAGTAGAGAAAATTCAGGAAAGAATTCGCTCAAATAAAGGTTTATTTCCGAACTCGTGTGAGGAATTCCTAAGTAGTGCTCTTTGATTTTATTAAAGCAGTGAAGAGGAGATAGTTTTCCCGAGAGTGTCTTTATGATAAACTTATTTACAAATTTGTCTTTGGAAATAAAATGGCGATTGTTAATTGTTATTAAAAGCTTTTTGGGATCCTGCCTATTACTAATCGATTTTTCCATAAGAAAAGCATACTAAAATATTATAACCGATCAAAGTTATTTTGCGCTTTCAAATAATGGCGAAAAGGCCAGGAGCCTTTCTATGCCTGGTTCAGCCTAAACGTGAGTTGGAAAGTGTAGGCTTCTCTTTCCGGAGGAGGAGACACTTTCGAGAGCCGTTCGAACGCGGAGAGTATCGAGTTATCAAATTCTTTGTTACCCGAGGATGTCAGGAGGTGGATATGTGAAAGATTGCCCGCTGGGTTTACCCTAAAGGAAACAGTTGCCTGGATGTGGCTGCCAGATATACCTCCTGGAGCTTGCCAGACGGAGTCTACCCGTTGACGGATATGCCCGATATAAGAAGTGAGCTGCGAAGGGTCATGAGAAGGGGAAGAAGGGCCTGCGAGCACCAAGTTTTCCAATTCTGAAGTAATATCATCTACATTCAGCTTTGGAGTGACAATTTTTTCAGGAGCTGCCTTAGCGACTTTGTTCTCCTGTTTATTATGCTTCTTTTGAAAATCGGTGTAGCTGATGCGCTTGAGCTCCGGTTCTTCTTTAGGTTCTTTCTTTTGAACTACTTTGGGCTTGGCAGGCTGTTTAGCTGCTTCCTTTTTCGCAACGGTTTTAGGCTTAGCTAATTTTGTTTGCGGTTTGGGTTTTGGGGATTCTGTGGTAGCTGTGTTAGCAGTATTTTTATTTACCACTTCTGAAGAGGGGGAGACTACCGTAAAGACGTAAGGTTTGGGCTCCTTTTTGCAGCTACGAAAAAGCGTAAAAATAATAAGAAGAGAGAAGACGCTAAGGTGCAGAAACAGTGATATGCGGAACGACTTTTTTGTGATAGACGTCATTATTATGGGCTAGATGGCAACGGTATCGAGAC
The DNA here is from genome assembly GCA_001872735.1 of Verrucomicrobia bacterium CG1_02_43_26. NCBI lineage: Bacteria > Pseudomonadati > Verrucomicrobiota > Verrucomicrobia bacterium CG1_02_43_26. Next base: position 104,968 of record MNWT01000024.1, read on the forward strand.
TGATCTTGGTGAGATGATGTTGTTTGACGAGATCAAGAACATTCATAACCTGTTGATAGCTCAGGGAAGCGTCTGCACGGATGCGAATGACAGGCTCCTCTGGCATAGTAGATGCCTGCAGAAGAAGGGCATTAAGCTCCTTTGGCGTTGTCAACTGGCTACCCCAGTAGTAATCACCCCTTGCATCAATGGATATGGAGCGAAACTGCTCCTCTTTTGGAGACTGCTCCTTGACTGATTCAATGGGGAGCTGAAGGTTGATAGATTGCTCCAAAAGGGGTGCGGCGATCATGAAAATGATGAGCAAAGAGAAAGCCAAGTCGATGAGCGGTGTGACATCGATTGCTGAGATTGCGGAAAACTGCTTTTTGCGGTGAAATGTACGTGCCATGGCTGGATTAAGCTTTCCACTCCAGTTCAATACGATCCATTAGGGAACTGGCAAAGTTTTCCAATTCAAGGATAGACTGCTTGATACTTGAAAGTAAATAGTTGTAGCCAAAGACGGACGGAATGGCGACAAGGAGAGCAGCAACTGTTGTTAAAAGAGCTCCAGAGACACCGGGAGCCAGGTTTTGAAGAGAAGCAGATGTTTGGAATGCCATTTGGCCAAAAGCATCCATGACACCCCAGACCGTACCTAAGAGCCCGAGAAAAGGCGCACCCGAAACGATTGAGCCCAACATAACCATTTTGTTTTCGTAGGAAGCACTTTGCTTCGCAACCTCTCGTTGAAGGGCATTTTCGATATGGCCGATCGTGATGGCATCATTCTTCGTTTGGGCGAAACGAGCTTGAGCTTCCACGGCACGGGAACAGAGAGATGCGTAGGGGCCAGAGTATTTAGAAAGATCAATATAACCGAGGGCATTTTTAGCACCAAAAGCCTTTTCGATTCGGCCGTTAAGCTCTTTACTACGCTTGATTTCGAAATATTTACCAAGCATAAGGGTCCACGCAATAAAGCTAAAGAATATGAGCAAGAGGACAATTGCCTGGCCAGCGAGATTGGATTGGTGGAAGTATGCGAAGAGCCCCGTGGAACCCTCGGCAAGTGAAATAGAAAAATGTAGCATGGTTAAATAATTAGTTTACTCAGAATAGATTAATCGCATGAGGCATGGGGAAACAAGCGCATAGTGACAAGAAATTTATTTTTGAAGCATATAGTTTTTTTATTAAATAATTAATACATTTTCGAGTTTAAGGGATTAATTTTCCCCTATTATCAAACCTCTTAATGTTTTAATTTTCTCTTTAAAACCCTCGTAGAAAGATCGGTTCATGCATTCGTTGCCATGCTCCAAGTGATAATTAATAATATTGCAGTAATAATGGATTATTTCCGAGTAAAGATTTTTTGTGTTTTTTGCGATTTCGCAAATGGGGGTGTCCAGTAAAGTATCTGTCATGGATATAAACTCATCAACATAGTTGTATTTGCAGCGGTTGGGATCTTTGATGATTCGTGTGATGAGTTTCTGCGTTTTCTTTAATGCAAGGTACTGAGAGAGTTCCCTAACATAAGGTACGAGTTTTTCCTTTTCTGAGGACTTTTCGGTTTCTTGCGATACCATTCGATTCAAGAGAGACGAATCGTATCGCCATCTATCCAGAAACTGTTTTTTAGGAGGAAGCTTAGTGAGAACGGTTGCTCTTTTAATATTACGATTGTTGCTCGTCTTTTTGGGTTTTTCGATTTTTTCAACTCTTGAAGAATTTTTTATAAGAACTCGTTTTCTTCTAGCAGTAGATTTCGTATTCATGGAGATTTAAGGGCTTGAGGTGTCGTTTGGGGTAGAAAAGACAAAAGTGAGTGAGCAAATGACGAGAGGTTTTCTAAATGTGGGGCGTGGCCTGCACTGGCAATTATCGATATCTCGGCATTCGGGAAGCGGGGCCTAGCTTGGGTGAGGAGATTCGCGTACTTGATGTCCTGTTCACCGGTAACGAGGAGGGTAGGGATTGTGATTTCAGGCAATCGATGCCAGAGCGAAGGCAGAATGGCAGGGCTGAGGTTGAGGAGAGCATTTGCAAGAGAGATCTTATTTAACTGATAACGCCGCTCAAGGAGCTCCGAATAGCTATTGTTAGGAATGTATTTTTGCTGCGTTGCGATCAATGGGGTAGATTGCCAGAAATCTATAAAGGATTTCGTGCCCTGGGTGAGGGCAATTTGAGCAAGGGATTGATCCTGTTTTAAACGAGAGGTGCGTTCAGCTGCATTGAGTATTCCCGGTGAAGTGCTGATAAGGGTTAGGCTCAAGAGCTTTTTCAGATGAGCAAGCGCAAAATGAAGAACGATGCGGCCGCCCATAGAGTAGCCTAAGAGATGAGCCTCGGAAATATTGAAATGTGCGAAGACGGCTTCAATATTGGAAAGGCAGTTTTGCAGCGAGATCGATTCAGGGGATTCCCCGAGGTAGTTAATAGCAATCCAACGGAATGGTTGCTTAGTGGATTCAGCAAGAGGCGCAAAATCTTGGGCATCACCAGTAAAGCCATGGAGCGTGATTATTGTTTCGAGACACGCGCCACTAGATTCAGACGGATACCATTCATGGGCTACAACCGTTTGATTGGGCCTTACAGATATCGCATGCTCAAGGTGAACAAGGGAGGACATTGAAAGCTCGGGTTAGTCTTTTTGAGCTGGAGGTAGGGATGCTAAATGTTCTTTTATAACTTTAAGGAACATGGGGTAAAAATGCTCAAGGGTTTCCGGGTAACTGAAGCCAGCGGCGCAGGCGTGACCGCCTCCATTAAAATTTTTAGCCAAGAGGTCTACGCGATATTGAGAATCCTTCGAGCGTAAACTGCACTTGATATGGCTATTGCGTTCTTCAAGTAAAATGCCGATCTTTACGCCCTCTATGATGCGCGTATAGTCAACCAAACCTTCAGTATCTTCTTTAGTGCAACCGGTTTCTTCAAACGCTTCTTTGTCTAGCAAGCCGATGCAGACTTGGCCGGAGAGCTCCATATGGAAAGTGCTTAGGAAACGAAGGAGAAGTTGAATCTTTTGAAAAGATTCCTGTTCGTAGATCAGATGGGTGGTTTGGCCTGGATTTGCACCGAGATCGACCAGTTTTGCGGCGATGCGAAAGAGATCTGCGTTTGTAGACGGGAAAGCAAATTGGCCAGAATCCGTTACAATACCAACGTAGAGTGCTTGTGCGGTTGTGGGGTCTATCTGGAAATTAGCATCTAAAAAGAGGCCAGAGAGGATAGCTGTTGTGGAAGCGGCGGTTGGGACTACGATGTTGTGTTTAGCGTAATTTGTATCCGAAAGATGGTGGTCTACGCTGAGAAATGTTTCAGGAAAAAGTGTATGAATTTTTTCACCCACGCGGTTAGCATCCGCACAGTCTACATTTACCGTTAGCGCACCATCTACGGGTGCCAAGTCGGAAATGTTGACACATGGGGTATCCTGAACAAACGACTGTAACACACGAGGGACGGGATCATCCGTAACCGCGGTAGCATTGACGCCTTGATTGATTAAAAAACGCGTTAGCGCGATTTGGGAGCCGATGGAATCTCCATCCGGCCTGAGGTGGGCAATCACATAGACTGTCTTACCTTGTAATTCTTGTAGGGCTGCTTGAAAACGTGGGAGAAGTTCCGGATAATAGGCCATTAAGAGCTCGCGTCATGATTATCTTCATCTGATAATTTATCGATTTCGTTCATAAGAGTTACCTCTTTTTCGATAGAATCATCGTAAACAAATTCAAATTTTGGAGAATACTTTAGCGTGACATATCTATAGACCTCTTTGCGGAGAAGGCCGGACATTTTGATGAGGAATTGGGTACATTCCTTTTTATTTTTAGCGTCACCAAGTACTGAAAAGAAGACACGAGCTGCCCGCAAATCGGGCGAAGTCTCTACTTTAGTGATCGTAATATAAGTAGCTTCTTGGCGAAAGAGCGTGTGGAGCTGTTGGCTGATTTCGCGTTTGAGCAATTCGTTTACCCGTACAATTCTTTGTCCCATAACTTATTTTACAAAGATGTTTTAATTTTTTGGATCTCGAAGCACTCGATAGAATCGCCTTCTTGATAATCATTGAAGTTATCAACCTGGATACCGCATTCGTAGCCAGCGCGGACTTCATTAGTGTCATCCTTAAAGCGCTTGAGCGTAGAAACCTTACCTTGGTGAATAGCCTCTTTGTTAGTACCACGGAATATACGGCAGAATTGATCCTTAATAATCTTACCCTCTGTGACCATGCAACCAGCGACAACACCCTTAGCAACACTAAAGACTTGTCGAACCTGAGCGGCACCGAGCTTGTTTTCCTTAAGTTCGGGCTCAAGCATGTCTGCCATAGCATCCTTTACTTGGTTGATGAGCTCGTAAATGATATTGTGTTGGATTATCTGGACATCGTGGTGCTTTGCCTGGCTTTGGACACCCGTATCGAATTTAGTATTAAATGCGACAATTGTAGCTCCTGCAGTGTTTGCTGAAATAACATCGTTTTTAGTAACAAGGCCAACTTCAGCGTAAAGAATTTCGAGCTTAATTTTAGTGCTTTTAATGGCCTCTAAACAACCGGCAAGTGCTTCAACGGAACCCTGAACATCACCTTTGATAATAACTTTGTAAGTTTTTTGCTTTGTTTCGGCAATAGCAGCAAAGAGATCATCTATCGAACCGGCATGAGCTTCAATGTTAGCGAGTTGGTTGACTTCGCGCTTGAGATTGATGCTATTTTCTTCTGCAATACTCTTGGCTTCCTTTTCGTTTTTAGCGGAAATAAATGCAGAGCCTGCGGAAGGAGCACCCGACCAGCCGATGATACGAACAGGTGTTGCAGGTAAAGCGGAATCGATGCGCTTGCCATGATCATCCACTAATGCTTTTACTTTACAGTAATGAGGACCAGCGACGAGCGCATCGCCTACTTTTAAAGTCCCCTTAGTGATGATAGCGGTTGCGGTTGAACCGCGACCCACCTCGATTTGAGATTCAAGGACAATACCCTCTGCCGGGCATTTTGGATTTGCCTTGAGTTCTAAAACTTCTGATTGGAGTAAAATGAGCTCGAGAAGCTGATCAATATTCTCACCCTTGATCGCTGAAATAGGTGTACACAAAGTTTCTCCGCCCCATTCTTCCGGAGCAATGCCCTTTTGCTGCATTTGCTGATAGACGTTGTTAAGGTTGGCACCCTTGGCATCCATTTTATTGACTGCTACAACAACCGGGACATTTGCCTTTTGGGCGAACTTGAGAGCTTCTTCCGTTTGCGGTTTGAAACCGTCATCTGCCGCAATTACGAGAATAGCGATATCAGTGAGGTTGGCACCACGTTCACGCATTTTAGAAAATGCCGCGTGCCCAGGAGTGTCTATAAAAGTAATTTTATGGTCTTTGTGCTCGACTTGGTAAGCACCAATATGTTGCGTGATGCCACCGGCTTCGCCAGAGACAACATTTGCCTTACGGATGACGTCAAGAAGGGTGGTTTTGCCGTGGTCTACATGACCCAAAACACAAACGATCGGAGGACGCGGTTCCAAGAATTGAGATTCATCTACCTCGATCTTCTTTTTCTCAATCTTTTTAGGGGTGAGAGGCGGTGTTTCGCCACGGTGGTGGATTTCAAGGATAAAGCCGTGTGCTTCCGCGATTTTTGAGGCTACATCTTCTTCGATGACCTGGTTCATGGAAGCAAAAATGCCGATCTCCATGAGTTCGGAAATGAGACGAAACGGCTTAATATCGAGTAAAATAGCAAAGTCTCTTACCACAATAGGTGGTTTGCAGATGACTGTTTTATAATCATCAAACTCAGGTTTGCCCTTTTTAGGCTCTGTTGATTTAGGCAGATTAGGCAACTGAGGCTTGTTTGAAGCTAGCTCCTTTACCTCTGGCTCTGATTTTTCCGGTAAGCGAACATCCCCCGGCTTACTAAGCTCTCTGTCCTGTTGGGCTCTAGGAGGCATAGGTGGTAGCTTGGGCGCTTGCTGCTGTGATTTTGAAACAATATTAGAAGACGCTGGCGGAGCCATAGGTTTTTTGACACCTGGAAATTCAGGTGATTGAACGACAGGAGATTTTTTTTCTTTTTCCTTAGCTACATCCGCTGCTGACTTCACTCTGACACCAGAAGGAAGGTTCGGGGAAGCTGGTTTTTTTGGTTCCGGAGCAGGTTTCTCTTTTTGCTCAGGCTCGGTTTCTTGCTTAAGCTCCTGGGGAATTGACCCGTTCTTTTTTTTATTTACATACTCATCAATAAGCGCATCCGCATAGATGTTGGGGATAGTATTGGAAGGACTATCCACTTTGAGACCACGCTCCTGGAGAAGGGCGATAACGGCCTTATTTTCCATGTTTAATTCCTTGGATAGTTGGTAGATGCGTACGCTCATTTAAATGCGGTATGGTTTATTAGCTGTAATTATAAGTTTTTGGTAAAAATCAGACTTCCTGACCTTCTTTGTATGCCTTGAATTTGGCGATCAGTTCAACAGCCTCTTCTTCTGAGAAAGAGAGTTCCTTAAGGTCATTAATAGTGACCCCATCAAATGCTTCCGGAGAGGTGATACCCCCATTAACCAAGGCTGTCGCTTGATCCTCGGTGAGACCAGGGATTTGGTTAAGCCCTTGAACCGCACGATTGAGGTGTTGTTGGAAATTCATGACCTGCTTCTCTTCTTTAGCGATATCAAGCGGCCAGCCAAGAATCTTTGACGTTAGCTTAGCGTTTTGACCCTTACGGCCGATCGCTACGGAGAGGTCTTCTGGAGCAACCTCAAAGTAAATGCGGTGATTTTGCTCATCTATTCTGATATTCTTAGGAACAGCAGGTTTGATGGCCTCCTCGAGCATGCGCTTAGGATCGGCATAGAAACGAACGATGTCTATTTTTTCGCCACCAAGCTCACGTACAATTGCCTTAACACGAGCGCCACGAGCACCCACACAGGCGCCTACTGGATCTACTTTAGTATCAATACTTTGAACGCAAATCTTGCTACGATAACCAGGATCACGGGCGAGGGCTTCGATAGTAACCGTACCATCTGCGATTTCATTCACTTCGAGCTCAAAGAGACGACGAACAAATTTAGGATGGGAGCGGCTTAATATAAGTTCTGGGCCACGAGGCGTGGAATCTATCCTTAAGAGAAGGCAGCGGATACGCTCACCCGGGGCATAATCTTCGCCCGGGATTCTTTCCTTACCCATTAAAACGGCTTCTGTTTTACCGAGGTCTATAATAAGATCATTGCGCTCACGGCGGCGGACAATACCGGAAACGATATCACCGACTTGATCTTTATAATCCTCATAAATTTTTTCTTTTTCCAACTGGCGCACACGCTGCATGATAGCTTGCCGAGCGGTTTGGGCGGCGATACGGCCTAGTTCAGACGGATCTATTTCTTTTTCATAGACATCACCTAGCCTCAGACTAGGATTTGCTTGTTGTGCTTTATCTATGTGTATTTCTGTTAAAGAATCGCTGATGGAGTCAACCACATTAAGGAGAAGCCAGGCCTTTAGGGCACCTGTTTTTGGGTCAATTTCGACTTTGATTTCCTGGCCGGCATTAATTCCCTTTTGAGCTGCATTTTTAATGGCCGTGGTGATAGCGGAGATCATGTCGTCACGATTGATCCCTTTCTCTTTTTCCATGTACTCTAAGACCGATAAAATTTGATTGCTCATTGTTAATGCTATAAATTGAAATAAAAGGTTACCGCCCAAAAACATCGTTTGCAACGCTGATTTTGGCTTTCACGAAGATTATTGCAATGATTTGGTTATTTGTCAAGTGGTTACTATCGTTAGCTAAAGGGATTTAGTAGTTGGCCTCGAAGAAACACTGCATGACACCCTGATGGGTACCATTGCAAGAAGGAGAATCCTTAACGGAGGCAAGCTCTGTTTGATTGATGAAATTTTTCAAGGAGTCAGGAACATCACCCGTAAACCAGTGAAACCAGAGACCGAAAAGATCCTTTTTATGGTAAATGGAAGCTAATGGGAGAAGCGTGTCTATAATAAGCGTATCTAACTTAGAGGCAGTAAAAGTGTTGTGGAGGATGTCCTCTGCGATAGATTTTCGTAAATTCGCAAGGGATAGATTTTTTCTAAAAACAGCTGTATTATCTCCAAGAGATGCCAGTTGGGGAAGCGTATTTGAAAACTCTAGCCAACGGGCAGGCCATTCTGGATTTTTTTCAAGAAGTTGCGCATACTGCTCTAAACGCTTTTTAGGGTGATTGTTCGGACGGATCCCTTGAACCTTCCATTGGTTGAGTTGGGAATTATAGAGATCATGAGTGCTGGGTTTTTCTGAAAGCATGTGCCGGTAGGGGAATTGCAGGCTGATCAGACTCATCGTTGCCCGATTGCGCCGGTAGCCCAGTACCTCCATAAACATCTGGTGACAAGCTTCCTCCCAATGAGTGGCGTTTAAACGACGCTGCGCAAATGCTCGCTTTTGATTCCAGCGCAGCCGTGCTTTATCTGCTACAAAGCTATATCGAACATCTAGTGGTTTCAGTAACAACATTTCTAATAGAGACAGAGAATCCCTATTTTCCAGACTGAGCAACGCTTCCTCTGAAGCGTATTCCTCGAGATCCCGAGACAGGTAACCCAGTAGAGAAAGCTGTTCAGGGAAGTTGCCTGATTTAGTAATAGGCGAGCGCTGATGATCCTTGTTTGGAAAAAGAACCACATGGAGGACGACATTATTGTAGTTGGCATCTACGTGGTGGTTATGGTTCCACCAATCGCGCGAGTGGAAGTGGATTTCGACATCGCCGATAACTTTTTGGTTATCAATTTCCAGGATAGCATTTTTAAAATCAGGCCCTTCGAGACAATTCCATTGCCCGGGGGAGATGATTTTGAGGGACTTGTCGGAATGGGTATTGAGGTGGTGGGTAAGGAAATTTTGTTTGAGCCAAATTTTCTGAATAAGAGATTCTGCGATGGTGAGGGGACCATAGAGCCCTTGAATTTCTTCAACAGAGGCAGCGGGGGTTAGTTGATCTTGTCCCAGGGGTTGATAATATGTTTCCATGTTGTGAGGGCTTTCTTTTTTGTTTTGTTGAGGAGTTCGATTTGGGTATTCTGGCAACGAATAATCCAATCTAAAAGGGCTTGTGGGGTCAATACGTAACAGCCAGATTTTGAGATCAAGGTTTCCAGGGCCCTATCACCTGTAGCAACGGTTACATCTGCCGGTTTTTTGGAATTGGCAACGAGTTGTTCTATAATGCCATCAGCGGAAGTACGCGCGGGGGAAAACACCAATGAGAATGAAAGCTCCTTTGTCGGCCGAGTGATTTGGATTTCCTTACCCTGGCCATCAAATACAAGAGTTGTGCGAAGAGACTCAATATCGTGAATGACACGTATTCGTTGGGCAAGTTGATCACGTGCGCGATCTGGGCCGTCTTCTCGAAGGATTTTTGCCAAATCTGGCCAAGCGTAGATAATGTTATAACCATCTATAATAAGGTGCTTGGATGAACTGGAAGGAGTCGAGGCCAACTAATATAAGGGTTTATTTAACGATCCATTCCTGATTGCCGGAAATCCAGATATCGCACGAGAATGGTTTTTTGGCACTCACGTTTGTGATGGCATAGTGCCCGCCGGCAGCTTTTATGAGAGCTGCCCCTGCGGCAACATCCCAGAGATTGGTAGATTGTTCGTAGTAGACATCCGCACGGCCGTTAGCGACATAGGCCATTGCCATAGCTGCGCTACCGACCATACGGACTTTTTTAAATTTTTGAATATTGGCAAAAAATTCAGTGAGAGCCCCGGTTGATAAGTCACTATTTGAGGGGAAACCGGTGAGGAGGCTCGCCTCTGAAAATTTTTCCGCCCAGTGAGGTGTTACCTGTTTATTATTAAAGAAGTAACCCTCGTCCACAATGCCCGCATAGATGTCATCATTATTAAAATCATAGATGACCCCGAGTATAGGATCCTTGCCCCTCATGAGGCCAATACTAACGCAGCAAATGGGTAAATTGCGTAAATAGTTATAAGTACCATCGAGCGGATCGATTACCCAATAAGGCTCATTGCGATCCACCAGGGTTGGATCTCCTCCCTGTTCTTCGCCTACGATTGGGAAATTAGTTTTTTTAGATAAGACCTGACGAATGAGCGTTTCAGAATCCTCATCTGCCTGAAGCTTTACATCTCGATCACTTTGAAAATTGATTTGTTTTGCCTTTTCTATACCTAGCCGAAGAAATTCACCGGCCTGTTTGGCAACTTGTGTAGCAATGTTGAGAAGAGATTGAGTGTCTAGCTCGAGAGATTTCATAGTATTATATATGCAAGGGAATATGGCCGTTTAGGCAAGGTGAAAATGCGGTTTATAGAAGACGGATACTAGAGGTAGTCTTCTATGACGCTATTTTGAAGCAAGAGATCGTCCTCATATAATTTCATGGTTGATATATCATGAGTTGCTTTAAGCCTAAGCTCGAGGAAACGTAGGAGGTTTACGTTGTCATTCTTCTCTAAGTAATCTGACTCATCCTTTGTTAAATCGAGCATGACTGTTTTGAAAGTCGAGAAGTCCTTGACTTGGTATTTAATAACGAGATTTTTCTTATAGAGGAACGATTCGTAGTTGTTCTTAAAGTTGCTTAGTAAGTTATCAAGCTCTCTGGACTCCTTGTCACGTTTGGAGTCATCCCATAGATACTGACAGAGGTTAGGTATATCTGTATTGAGCAATATTACTGGAATGGTAAACGCGGCGAAGTTTGATTTTGTTAAAAAAATATTCAGGACTTTTGAAATATTGCCTTTGGGGATTACAACGTAAGAGAGGAAATCTTTGTATTTATCCTCCTCCTTAATGAGGCAGTTCTTTTGGTGTGCCTCTTTAGATGCTAAAAGGTATTCTTTTATTCCATCAATACCCACTTCAACCTTCTTTTTAGAACTAAATTTAAAATTTATTTGCTGGAAATCAGTTTTACCTAATTCAAAGAAGCGCTGGAAATTCTCAAAACTCTCATGAAAGGAGGACAGAACCTTATAGGCATCAATTGTTGAAATCGTTTTAAGGACTTGAGCAGCATTGTTTGCCAAGAAAAACAGCCATAGTATGGTATTCTTATTCTCCTCTAAAAATTTAAACTCAATGTCATTCAGGCTGTAAACCTCTGTGAAGAGATCTACTTGGATATGCCTTTCGTCGATTCTCTCATCAATTATTTTTAGCGCCCTCAACGCTTTAGGAACAGCTTTATCATCTAATTTACTTATGAAATTGAAAGCATCTTCAGTGGCCTTAAACAAGATAATATTGAGCACATTCCAATCGGTTAGATTATGCGTTATAAGGAAAGATTTACGGGTATGAAAATTCTCATAACCGATATCTTTGATTTTATGAAAAAGCCTCTGTAATAACTTAGGATTATTATGGATATTTGTGGTGAGGTTGGGTATATCCATATTCAAGAGAACGCATCCTGCACCGTATTCGCCCAAAACACCTTTAAGATGAGTGACTAGTGCTTGTAGAAGCCAATTTTCGTTTGGCAAATTGAGGTATTTTAGAAAATCGTCTTGGTTTTTGTTTATGCCAACCTGAAGTTTTTCTTTAGATTCGAAATAAGCTGTAATGGCAGCAGCACCCTTAAGGAGAGTTTTGTTTTTGGTGAATTCAAATTCAATTTTATTAATATCCTCCAAGAGAAGTTCAATAACGAATGTGAGATTTTCCTTTTTCTCTTTTAAGCCTATGACTGCTTCATAAATTTTGATAGAAGGCGCGTCCTGCTTGTTTTTAGATAACGCGTGCGAGCTCAATAAGAGAGGCAGATTTATTGATTTATGGTTTTCCAAGAAATATTTTTGCTCCTCTTCGGATAAAGAAATGTAAGCTTCTATAGTTTCTAAATCGCTTATGTTAAGCTTGTAAAGATCATTAAGATTATCGAAAAAGAAACCGGCATCTTTTTTATCGAGTTTATCTAGGTGCCCAATAATATCGCTATTGAGAAGTGATAAGATCTTTTTGAGGTCAGCAAAATCCGTAACATTCAGCTTGATTGCGACTCTTTTTCTGGTCTGAAAATCATTATAGTTGTTGGCAGCGTTTTCCAAAATTGCCTTAAGCTCCTTAGTGTTTTCATGTAAGAATTTACTTAAATGAGGGAAATCCTGGTTTAGTAGGAGGATTCCCGCGCAAAAGTTGCCCACCTTCTTGCATAAGAAAGCTTCAGTCTTGGCTAAGAAAGCATACGAATCTTTGTAATCAAGATAACTTGTAAGCGAATCAGAAAAATGTGAATTTTTGATAAAGCCCTCGAGAGGTAACTTTTCCAGATGTTTGGGGGGCTTAAATTTGATAACGTTGTTGTTCGTATTCTTATTCCACAGCTCATTAAATTTGTCTATGTCCACACGGTAACCCTCCAGTTTATTGAGTTTAAAAACCGGAGTAAACATAAGGAGAAAAGTATCCCTGCGGATATCAGTGAGGTAAATTATCTGGAATTCAGGCAATGTTTTTTGAACTTTTTCGAAGCGTTCAGGATTTTTGATATTACAAATTTCAGTAACATGGCAAGCCGACAAGAGTGATTGGATATCTTGTTTTACAGAGTCCTTTTTATCATCTAAAAATTCGATTATGTTTAAAATGGGGGCTCTGCGACCTTCAGTACGAACGCCATCCTTTTTTATTGGCCCTTTTTCCAAGAGGAATAAATAGGAAAAAGGAGTTGTCCTGTTTGATTTGGACGTTTCTGTACTTTTCAGATTCATGGAGTGCCTGGGGTTATGTTTTGAGTAAAAGATTTAGGATTGCTCGAAGTCGAGTGGGTAGTTGTGGCCTGCGATCTTATAGAGCCAGCGAAGTTTTAGGATTTGCTTTTCTTCGGGAGACAATGGCCACTCGGGAATTTTCCTTCTTATTTTATGCGTTAACTCATAGAGAAATAGAGCCGCACAAACCGAAAGATTAAGACTCTGTGTAAAACCTTGCATGGGTAGGTAAACATTAACATCGGCTAGCTTGTGGGCCTCTTGCGTAAGCCCTTTAAGCTCTGTCCCAATAAGAACTACCGTGGGTTTATCTACGTTTAATTGATCAATCGGAACAGCATCTTGATTTAGCGTACAGGCGGCGATTTGATAACCTTTGTCTTTGAGGGACTCGAGACACGATGTCGTATTATCGCTATAATGGATATCCACCCATTTATCAGCACCCCGAGATACAGTAGACCTGCTGGGCTTGAAATTATTTCTATTTTCGATGACATAGAGGTCCTGTACGCCAAAAGCCTCACAAGTACGGACAACGGCGGCTGCGTTGTGGGGCTGGTAAACATCTTCCAGGGCTAGCGTAAGATAACGTGTACGGTTTTCAATGACTTCATCCATACGCTGAACACGTACCGCGGTGACGAATTGAGAGAGCGCTTCGATGAGATGAGCACGCTTCTCATTTGGGAAATTATCCCAATTGATATCACGTTTTTGAGGACGACCCATAAAGTTTAGAAAAGAGGGGAGTTTTTAGTTGACCTTTCTAATAGAAAAGTAGATTATTCATTAACTCAAACTTAAAAAACGAAAGTCGGGTGAATTAATATGTCAGAATTGGAAGTTGAAATACGTAAAGGAGAGCCGGTTGAAAAGGCGTTAAAACGTCTTAAGAAGAAACTTGACCGTGAGAACGTGATCCAAGATGTGCGCCAAAAGCGTTATCATGAAAAACCTTCGATGAAAAAACGTCTTCGTAATAAGCGTTTAGCATTCACGAATATGCTTCGTGAGCGTTATAAGGACATGTAAAAAATTTACTGTTAAATTTTTATAAAAAACCCTGTTACTGTAAGTAATAGGGTTTTTTATTGTGCTTCTGAGACTGCTCAGTTAAAAGTTACAGAAGCTAATTCACAAATTTTTAATTGATTAAAATATCCTATAGATTGATTTCGTTAAGGATTGGAATCTTCTCCACAACCAATATCGCCTTAACCAATGATTTATTTTCCCCAATGAACTCTCATCATCGTTTATTGAAAGCTTTTGCTGTAAACCGCTAAACTTCCTTAAATTTTTCCTATAGGTTTCTCTGCCGTCTGAAAAATTTTTGAAGTTTATCAAAAACTCATTCAGTGTTTTTGCTGAAACTTTGCTTATACGTGGACGAGGTGTTGTCTCAATATAAAATAGTAAATCTTCCTTAATTTTCAACCACTTATCATATCCTTTAATTGCCCTGGTTCTCGCGTTTTCACCTAAAAACTGCATACGCGTTGGCGTTAGTGTATCAAACTTAGGATCTGCATAATTAACCAAAATGCCATCCACATCATTCTGTATATATTCGTTAGCAGTCACAAAATCGTTCCCGATAACACACATACCACGAGCAAGGGCTTCCAGCATGCTCATGCCAATCCCTTCGCAACTACGTGGGCAAATAAATATGTTAGATTTACTCAAAGCCTCAGAATAAGCATTTGCGTTTTGCTCGTTAAAATATGAACAAGTTCCAAAAGCAGGTTCCCAATCACCTGCAGAAAGAACATCAGGAGCATTGTGAAAATGGATAGAATCACCAATCATCATGAATTTACTCGCAAATTTTGTATCCAATCCATGTTCCGGGCGACGCTGCCAAAAAAAGAATCGCCGTGAACTATAGTCTTCGACGGGAGTAAATCTACTAGGATCCAGATAATATTGAGCATACATGCTATCCATTCCAATGCGCTTCAGGCGATCATGCAAGGTTCTGCTAAAGTTAACAAACCTTGCCTGCTTCATGAATTTCCAGTAATAATCTGACATCGACCCAGAACCATCAAACATGGGTATACATATTACTCTATGACCGGTAGCTATAAAATAAGGTACTAGGTTATCTGTTTGAAAGCATACAATAATATCGTAACCCACAGAAGCTATATCCTTTGCTTGAGAAACTGCATCATTCCCCAAGTAATAAGTATCTACATCATGTCTTGTCGCTAACAAATCGTAAAAGAAGTTTGTAGACTTTGTTTTTACATGAAAACTTAGATCCAAAAAAGCTATTTTAGCCATTTAAAATTCCCTCCAATATTAATTTTTTTCCTTCTTCAAAATCGGCTTCATATAATGCACGCGCATTATAAACTTTTTTTTCCACTTCTTGCTTAGATAGCTTCGAAAGCTCTATGATACTTTTAGCAAAATCTTCATCGGTATCCGCTAGTAATCCATTTCCGTATCGTTGAACTAAATTTGAGATACCAGTGTTCTTACTACAAACAAATAACCTTCCAAATGCAATACCTTCCTGATAAACAGCAGAGCCGCGATACGCATATGTTCCAGTACAATAGGGCTGCAGAAGTATGTCTGATTTTTTATAAATATCATTTAATGCATTAATCCCTAATTGTGCAGGCAGTAGCTCTAGTGATTTTATTTCAGCTAAAATTCTGTTGTATGGTTTATTAAAACAAGGATCCGAGAGCTTCATCCCCTGAAGCAGCATCTTAAATTTCCGTGCTTTAGAATCTCTGTTTAGAAACTTAGCTATGTCATAAAAGCGAAAGTAACCTTTATCACGCCTGCCCTGGCCTGGTAACGCAATTTTAAAGTTATCGATGTCCCAATTCAGAGGTTCCAGTTGACCTTCTAAAGGATAGGCAAGATAGATTATATTGAGATGTGTAAGCTTTTGTAGATAAGAACAATATATAGGGGTTTCTGCGGAAATAGTTATCGAAGCACCCTCTTCAATCAGTTTTTTAATATTATTTAATATAGGTGTGCACCCTTGAATCCTGCCATAAGCGGCATTTTCCATGACTCCGATAAAACGAAAATGCATTTTAGGCCGTTCTGCTTTATCTAATTCATTACAAATTTCCAACAATGCTCGGGCTCCATAATAATCTGTACTAGGAAAGAAAAGAGTATCAGAGCTATCAATATTGTATTTTTTTAAAACTTTTTGCCAATTCCGCTTGGTTTGGCGCAGCATCAAATCCTTGTCAAAAGTTTTTACCCATTTAGAATAAAAATTTTTAGTGACTTTACGGATTAAAAAACTGATTTTGATACTACGCTTCTTATTGCGAAAAAAACCGTTAAAGTACTTGGCTTCAATGATTCCATTATAAGGGTAATTTAAAACCTTGTGAATATCATCCGTTTCTCCCGCAATTTCGGGCATACACGTTGGACCCAGCTTAATTGTTTCCGAAAAATGTCGCCCAAACGAAGACGCAAACACATTCATACAACTAATGTTGTGCCCGTACGGGAAAGCAGCGACATGATCGACTACAAATAAACGTTTCATAGGAGCAAGATTGGATACTTTTTTCAGAAAATAGTCAACACCAAACGAAAGTCTCACGCTATCAGCAATTAACAATCCCCCCTTTTCCCCTAAATCCATAAAAGCTTGTCTTAGGTGGGCTATGAGATCAAAATCCAAGGTAAATGGATCCGATTATTTCCCTATCAACTTGTTGGTTGTCGCATAGGCATACTGATGGTTATCAGATGCTAACAGAAGTGGCCGAGATGGGCTTTGAGTATGTTGAATTGAGCCATGGGATAAGGCTGAGTTTGGTGCCTGGGGTATTGAAAGCGGTTGAAGAAGGGGTCATTAAGGTTTCCTCTGTGCATAATTTTTGCCCGTTGCCTGCAGGGGTGATTCAGGCGGCTCCTAATCTCTTTCAGCCCTCTTCCGGGAGTTTGGCGGAGCAGAATTTGTGGTTTAAAAACACACTACGTACGTTGGAGTTTTCGATGGCTGTAAATGCCAAGATTATGGTAGCCCATATGGGGAGCGTAACTTTCTTTTGGTCGAGGCCGGACCAGAAGGTTTACCTGCCCCTTAAGGAACATGGTTTAGAAAAGATGCAGGCAGAGGAGGCGTTTATGAAGCAAGTGCAATCCATTGCCAAGAAAGCCAAGCGCAAGTCTAAGACGGTGATGAAGCGTGTTTATCATGCCATGGAGCGCATTCTCCCGATAGCAAGAGAAATGGGTGTGAAGATAGCCATTGAGAATAGGGACAGAATTTTAGAAATCCCTTTAGCTGAGCAGGAAGCTGATTTCTTAGAACACTTTGCCGGCGAAGACGCGATATGCGGTTGGCATGATAGTGGCCACGCTAAAGTAAGGGAGCAACTTGGGCTTATTGACCACGAGAAGTTACTTGAAGCAACCCATAAGAAGCTGATCGGTTTTCATTTAAAAGATGTTACTCAGGGGGGCAGGGATGACCAACCTATTGGCAGTGGAGTGGTTGATTTTGAGATGATTTCCAAGTATTTTCGTGAAGGGCAAGCTCTGGTGATTGAACTGGGGCCAAATGTACCCAGAGAAGGTGTTATATCATCCAAACAAAAACTTGAAGAATTGATTAAGAAGCGTTTTACACAGCCGCTTGTATCGCATTAACCCAACGCCTGTGGGGTCCGGAAAGCGTTATTTCATGCAACTGATTGAGGGGAATCCATTGCAGGTCTGCATTCTTAGTAATGGCCTTTAAGAGATTAGGCGTAGGAGGAATATGGTAGATGGACTCTGTGATACGTTGCGTACTGATGGATCGATTCTTTTTAAGGAGAAGCGGGTAAGTGGAGAGAGTATCCGGGCTAATGAAGTCATCTGAGGCTGGGAGTTCGTAGATATTGGCTAGCCGCTTTTCGTTTTCAGAGATGTAGTGAAGTAGAAGTTTGTTGTTATGAACAACCCAACCACGGTTGATGGACAATTTAGTAATCTGCTTTTTTTGAATTTTAGGAAAGTTTGCCCAAGTATTATTCAGGCCGGCGTGGCAGAAAGATTTAACAGGGCAAATGCCACATTTAGCATTTTGGCGTGTACAAATCGTAGCGCCAAGCTCCATCATCGCTTGGTTATGAGTATTGGGATCCTTGACATCTATTATTTCGTGGGCAAGGACAGAAAAGACATCATGCGCCTGAGAGCTTCCCCCGAAAGAGACATCACAGGAAGTCAAACGGGCTAAGATGCGAATAACATTACCATCGATGACGGGTATAGGGTCTCCAAAGGCAATACTGGCAATTGCCGCCGCAGTGTAGGGACCAACTCCCGGGAATTTCTGCCAAGCAACAGCGGTTTCCGGAATTTCCTTTAATAAAACAATTGCCTTAGCCAGTTTGTGTAAATTGCGAGCTCGCGTATAGTAACCCAATCCCTCCCAGTACTTTAGGACGGATTCCTCTGGAGTATTTGCGAGGGCTTGAAAGTTTGGGAAATGCTCAAGCCAACGATCGAAGTAGGGCAAGACTGTTGTCACCTGCGTCTGCTGAAGCATGAATTCGGAAACAACTGTTTTGTAAAGCGAAGGGTGCGTGCGCCAAGGCAGCTTGCGATGATTCTTTTGGTACCAGGCACGTAAGTTTTCAGCGAAGGCTTGTTTGTTCTCGAGAAGTAAGTGTGAATTCAGGTTCGCCATTTTAAGGAAATTTATCCATAAATCTTAACTGATATGGCTAAAAATGCAAAAGGAGATTCTAAAGAACCTGTAAAATTATATACGATCGAGCTCTCCGGCGCTCAAATGAAACAGTTACAAGCATATTGTGAAGGACAAATGTGGAGCGAGTATAAGGTTGATTACGCGCTATTTGCTTTTAAAGGAGATAAAGTAAACGTTGTCGCTTACGAGAGCGGAAAACTCGTAGTGCAAGGAAGGAAGACGGAAGAATTTGTACGATTCGTATTAGAAGCGGAGATTACCAAGCAACCTAAGTTGGGATATGACGAAGTTAACCACCCCGAGTGGTTTGAACCACATGCCGGGTTAGATGAAAGCGGAAAAGGAGACCTGTTTGGCCCAGTCGTTTCAGCCTGCGTGATTGCCGATAGTGACATGATTCGTAAATGGGTAGAAGCGGGGATAAAGGACAGCAAGCAGATCAAAGGCGATGAAAGCATTTTAAAGTTTGATGCTATTATTCGAAACACACAGGGCGTAGCCGTTAAAACAACCTTTGCCGGTATGCGTAAGTACAACGAACTGTATGTTAAATTTGGGTCAAACCTAAATCGCTTGTTAGCTTGGCTGCACGCAACTTCACTAAAAGAAGCATTAAAAGTAAAAAAAGTTTCCTGGGGCATGTTAGACCAGTTTAGCAAGGCACCGCTTGTACAAAACTATTTTAAAGACTCTGATTTTGATTTAAGAATGCAGACAAAGGCCGAGGAAGACCCTGTGGTAGCGGCGGCCTCAATTGTTGCGCGCGCCGAATATGTTCGGCAGATGAATAAATTGTCTGAAAAGGCGGGAGAAGAGCTTCGTAAAGGCGCGAGCGGCGAAGTAAAAGCCCAGGCCAAGCGGTTGATAGAAAAATTTGGTGGCGAAGAACTAGGGGACTATGCTAAGCTGCACTTCAAGACAGCATACGAAGCCTTAGGAATTCCTGTGCCGACTAAAGAATAATCTACTTAGCCTATGCCTGCCCCCAAAAAGTCTAAATTACTATCATTTGATCTCGAGCAGATCCAGGAAAGCAATGGGATTATAGGGGTTGATGAAGCGGGCAGGGGAGCGCTCGCCGGACCCGTTATGGTAGGAGCTGTGTGGATAAGAAAGGATTTTTATGCCTCAAAGGAACTTAAAGAAGTAGCTGAAAAGGTTAACGATTCTAAGCAACTCACTGAAAAGCAGCGGGAGAGCATCTACAAAGTTTTATTGACCTGGAAAGAAGAAGGCCTTATCCAGATGATGACTCAGGAAGGCAGCGTCACAGAAATTGAGCGCAGGAATATCTTAGGTGCAACGCAATTAGCCGTTGGGCTTATTTTAGAAAGTTGGTTAAAGCCTATTCAGATTGAAGAAAGGCCCCTGGTATTAATCGATGGCAAGCCGATGCGCAATATTGATTGGGATCATCGAGCTGTTGTTCGCGGCGATGGCCGGAGCCTGACAATTGCCATGGCTTCTATTGCGGCAAAGGTTTCCAGAGACCAGTTAATGAATAAACTAGCACTAGATTACCCTTATTATGATTTCCCCAAACATAAGGGTTATGCAACGGAAAGACACCGCAGAGAGATCTTGGAAAACGGCGTTTCGGATATACACAGACGATTGTTTGTAAGAAGCATCTTGGATAAAGTGGCTGAGAAACATCAACAAGAGTCCTTTTTGTTCGATAATTAATCGTTTTAACTAAAAAGGGAAACCAACGGACAGATGAAATTGGCCGATCGGATCATGCTTACGCGGATCCAAGTTTCTTCCATAACTAAAACGAATCGGGCCAATAAGCGTTCTATAGGCAATTCCTACACCCGCTGAGAAAAGAGCTTTGTTTGCGGGATAACGATCAAAACGCTTGGCTTGAAAAAGACTATCCAAGAAAACAAATACGGAGAAATCCTCAGTGAGACGTTGATCGAGCTCCAGATTAACGAGTATATAAGATTCCGCACCCACAACTTTATTTTGAGAATCCTTTGGCGCAGCTTGGCCTTGGCGATAGCCCCGAACCGTATTTTCACCCCCCAAGAAAAAACGTTTGTTGAAAGGAATGTTTTCGGAAACCTTACCCAAGGTAACGATAAAACCATGCTTTAAACCAACATGAAACGTCAATGACCGACTGATGGGGTGGTGATAGGCTCCACCAAACTCGATACTGTTATATTGAACATTACCACCCAGTTCCTTAAGCGCGAATTCAAACGCAGCGAAGACTTGATAACCCTTTGTAGGAAAAAGAATACTATCTAATTTTGTTTGTTGGCCGGCCAATTCTATACTAGATACACGAGAGTGAGCACGACCAATATTGGCGGGAATGGTTTGGCCAAGTGCTTTCAAGTCCTCATAATTATACTTTATGGAAGTGTTGATATCGTATTGCGGAAAAACACGCTGTAGTGCTATAGAGCCCCCTAATTCTCGACGCTTGAACGACACCTCCTGGCGATTTAGAAAAAATGCGTTTCCGTATGCCGAAACATCTTCCATAAAAATTTCCGGAACCGTATACGTTGTGCTAATACTAGATGATTTAAATGATTGTACCGCTTTCAGTTTAGCCCTGTGACCTAGCCCCCAAATGTTTCTGCGCTCTACAATCACACCGAAGCGTACAAGCTCATAACTGCCATAACCCGTCAGAAGGCTAATAACAGTGCGTTTCCTAGGTTTACATTGAAAAATGACATTGCGAACATCATCGCCCACCTTTTCGTATTTGATTTGGACAGATTCAAATATACCCAATTTATTCAAACGGTTACGCACCTTTTCTACTTCACGTATATTTAGTTTTTCACCCGTTTGCAGGGTGTCTGACTTATTTAAAACCGATTCTCGCGTAACCCCGATATCCAGGAACTCAACTTTACCGACATAAACAAGTTCGCCAGGTGTAACAGAAATTTCGATATCTACCTGAACGCTATGACTTTTTTCCTGATCATTTACAATTTTACCCTCAACCTTAACATCGGGGTAACCCATGGCATAATAATCATTACGCACCTTAGCAATATAGGCCCAGAGCCATGAGCGAGTGAAGAGTTGGCCCTCGGGTTTTTCAATTATTTCCCTCGTTTCCTTATCTCGAAGATCTATGGTTTTAACCGAGTTAACGTAAAATAATTTACCCGTATTGACTTTGATGTTTACGTCTACCTGACCATTCTCATCATTAATCTTTGTTTCTGAGTCCTCAATTTTGGCTTCGTGATAGCCCAAACCCTCTAGCTTTTCTATAATTCGAGCCAAACCCTCCTTTAGACGAGAAGGGGTGTAGTATTTATCACTATCCGTCATTATCAGGAAACTGGACTCATAAAAGAAAGATTCAGGTGGGTTCTCCTCAAGCACCTCAGCTGGCAAGCCCTCAATCTTGATATTATGAAACGCATATTTCACGCCTTTATGAATAGTGAACAGGATGTAGTTCACCTTTACGTTTAATGGAAGAGTAGGATTAAACGAGCCATCCCAATTACTTTTAACAGTTTCCCCATCAATCGTTTGAGCTTGGATAGAAAAATTTGGCTTCAAATAGCCTGTTTCTTCTACCTTTCCTCGGATGATCCATAAAGCATCCTCTATGAAATTAATGTTATAAACAGGCTCCGCTTCGGTGCTTTCTGGCAATACTGCTTCAATGGACTTGATAATAGAACGTGTACCATGCCCAAAGCCCTTTATTTTTAAAGATGGGGTAGCTGCCATAGCAGTTGAAAAACTCACTATGCCGAGCAATAGAAAGAGCGCTATTATTTTGCGTATATTTGCCATAGTAAATCTACATTATACGCATCATAGCGATCTCGTTCTCCAACGATAGAGAAACGATCATTTATTTTATATTCCACATTAATGGTGTCCTGTCCCGTTTCCGAAATTTGCTCACCCACTCGAATAGTGATACGATCAGCTAAATCGGATTGGCCACCAAAATCTTTTAACACACCAGATCCCAGAAACAGACCAAGGCTCCCCAGACGTTGGGAAGTAGAGCGCTGCTGGGTAGATTGGGGAATTTGGCCGGAAGTAACCATTAACAAAATTTGACCGGATTCTAGTGGCGGAGAGGATGTAAACGTAATCTGGGGATCATCTGCGGTGCCACCAATATTCATCGTAATGTCATACCCGTAGGTTTTTCCTGTTCCGGTTATAGCGAGTTGTGGCGAATAGGGGTTAGATTCGTTTAACAAGATTTCGCCTTGCTGGATCGTGAAAGTCGTGAAGGGGAATTTAATTGTGCCGCCGTCTAGGGTAATTTCGCCAATGCTAACCGGGTCTTCCAATGTGCCGGACAGTTCTAAGTGTGCTGAAAACTTACTCTTTAAAACAGGGGTGTCTAGTGTAAGGAAATCTTTTCCCTCGATAAGGATATCCAATCCCCAATCAGCTACTAACGGATTTTTAACTGAGAAATAGGGTGGGTTCGAGCCCGGGGAGCCCATGCTTGTTTTAAAGTCACTAAAGGTTAACAGAGCGAAACCTTCTTTAAGCAAGATGTTACCCGCGATAGTCGTTTTACCGAGAGCGGTTTTTGCGGTAAGATCTACATTTGCTTTCAGAACAAGCCCCGGAGAGCGAAGAATAGGCACATCCTCCCCTTTTAGCTCAAGATCCAAAACCGGTTTCTCAATGTCCTTATAATTGACTCTGCCACTTAATACAACAGGCTGACTTCCAAGCAAACCCGAGAAGGTTTGTATGTTAGCTTCTTGTTTATTAAACGAAATAAAAGAGTGAATGTTATCAATAGGCCCCATAGGCATCAGGGGATATGTAGACATACCTTCGACTATTAGACTGCCCTGCCATTGATCATCTGAGGAAAACTTGATATTAACGGTTAATGTACCTTGTTCCTTCACCACATCCGGCAAGAAAGCCCTCAATACTTTTATCGGAATTTTGCTGGCTTCCGCCAAACCTTCAACACCCGTTAACTCTGGGCTTCTACCGCTAAAAACATCTTCCCAGAACTTTTTATTTACTGGCATGCCGGAGTGTAACGAAACCAGCTGTTCCTCGGCATTTAAGAAAATTTCGCTTTCTGCCTTTAAATAATCACTTTCTATATCTAGGGATAAATTACCATAGAGCGTCTTCTGAGCATTGATGGGGTGAGCAAACTCGGTATTCAATTTACCCGTAACGACTTTATCTTCCAAATCGAAGTAGGCCACTAGCGTTGTAAATTTTAGAGGCAGGAAGATTGGATCAAATTTAACAATAGTGCCCGCTACCATTAGCGGAAAATTTGTAAGCGTCAGTTCTAAATGGCCTTTACGTAACTCGTTTATAAAAAAGTTACCCTCTAATTCAGACAACGATCCCTCTTCTGAAAATTTAAAATGGGTCGTTTTGTAATAATCTTTATCAAACGCTTTTTCAATTGTGAAGGGTATACGAGATTCATATTGAGCTTCCGGTTCATCCGTTGCTTCATTAAAAATAGCAATGCTCCATTTCCGAATATTTGCTATAAAGTGTGTATCCGTTATATTTGCTGAGCCTTCAATATTGTGTTCCCCTGTTTTGGTGGTCGTTTTTACAGAAAACGTGTCTATCTCTTTAGACGTGCCATGCCACTTGAGATCATGCTTTGTCTCAAGCAACTGTTTATATTCATCAATTTCGCCTTTAAATTGCCCCGAATGGATGTGGGTTTGGAAATCAGCAGCAAGAGACAACTCTGCATCTACGACACGATCGACTTTCAATTTAAACGTCTCTAAGGCAAAGTTTGGCCAATTGAAATGGGAAACGAGATCAAATTCCTCAATGGCATGCTTTGCGTATACGAGGTCTGTTCCTGATAAATTAATTTTGACTTCGGGGTAATCTGTTTCACGAGCCTCCTCAACCAGAATAAGCCCCTTTATAATGCCATCTGCATTTATGAAATCTATTTGGCCAAGGTTTATGTTAATATTAAGTTCAGTAGCGTTATTGTCTGCAATTTGCGCATCTTTACCAGACTGAACCCAGGGTGTTTCGACTTTCAGCTCTTCGATTTTTAAGCTTTTATCGCTAAAACTGAGTTTGATAACAGTATTCAGATCTTTTGCCTTTTTGGGATCAATTGCTCTGGCAACACCTTTGGCATCCAGGTGAAAGGTATCTGCTTGCCAAACCAAAGTGCCCGAGAATAGAGGTTGATGGTATTCCGGAACGTTTAGCCACTCTTCTGGAAGGATCCAGGCTTCTGAATACATGTTGAGCTCATAGGGAAGCAGGGATTTTTCATCCCAAACAGCATCCAACGTAGAGACATTGTCCATCCAGGTGACTTTGCCATGCACGTTTAAATTTTCATCTGAAATTATTAAATCTCCCTCGAAAAAGGCGCGAAAACGAGGTAAAACAAACAGGCCACCAATTTTATTTTGATTGGGAAAAATCTCGGTACGGAAACGAAAATATTCATCTTTTGGCAAGTATAGGCCATTTGCGAAAATGATATCGTTACCCCAAGTGATCAGAGTAAAGTCAAATTGGTCAGTGAACCTAAGAGCCCGAACACGCATATTGGGGAGCCAGCGATTGACATCCTTTATAGTGGACAAAAATTCATTAAAAAGCTCGTAAGCACTCTGCTTTGTAATATCGAATCCGGTGCCTTCGGATCCCGTTTCAGGAGCTTTTTCAACTATATTTACATCAACAAGCTCTACCGGAAGAGCCAGTTGGCCTGTAAAACGACCGATTGCCCAGAAAAGCGGACTAGGGAGTGTAACTTGCTTTATAGTAACGTGATAGTCTTCTTCAGCAAATTCGACTGCATTCAGAGTAATGCTCCTGATGTTCTCGTTCTCATACCCTTGATAAACAACACCATACTGCCTAAGCAAAGTCGGCAAAAACCAATCTAGCCAATAGGGGGCAGAGACAAGGGAGATTGCCAGAAAAAGCACTATCCAGGTAATGATTCTATGGGTATTTTTAGTCAGCAAGGCTTTAATATTTATTATGAAAGTTGAGGCAATGGCAATCCTTTTGAATCGAAAGTACCACCTTCTTTCCCGACTGATCCATAAATTTTTTTAATTTGCGTATAAAAAATCTAATTTAAAAAATATAAAAAGTTTGCAAATCCCCTGCAAAGCCTTTACTAATAGGGGCTCAGCGTTTTTAAATATGTATTTAAAGGAAGTTATTCTAGAGGGCTTTAAGAGCTTTGCAGATCGCACCAAGGTAATCCTGGGTCCGGGAGTAACGACTATTGTTGGGCCAAACGGTTGCGGGAAGAGCAATATTGTAGACGCTATTCGGTGGGTTCTGGGAGAGCAGAGTGCAAAGGCTCTACGAGGCGGTAAGATGAATGATGTTATTTTCGAGGGCTCTGACAAACGCGCCGCGCTCCCAGTATGTGAGGTTTCTTTAGTTTTCACAGATTGTGAGAAAGAACTCGGAACAGCTTTTAATGAAGTACAAATAACAAGACGTGTTTCGAGAGAAGGTGGGGGTAATTATTACATCAATGGCAAAGCCTGCCGCTTAAAGGATATACAACAGCTCTTTATGGATACAGGTATCGGGCGTGTCTCGTATTCCTTTATGGTACAGGGGCAGATTGACCAGATTCTCTCGACAAACCCGGAAGAACGCCGTGTGATTTTTGAAGAAGCGGCTGGGATCACTCGCTATAAGGCTCAAAGACGTGAAGCGATGAATAAACTGGCGCTCGTTGACCAAAATTTATCGCGTATCAATGATGTTATTGATGAAGTAGGCCGACAAATCACTGCCCTTAAGCGACAAGCCAGTAAAGCCATTCGTTTCAAACGTGTTTCGCACCGCTTAAAGCACTTGGATCTCGGTTGGAATAGTTTTCAATATCAAGAAAAACACGCGTTAATAGAATCGTTGACGGGTAAAGTAGGGGAGTTGCGTGATGTTGTTCAAGCCGCGCAACAGAAGCTGACCGATGGTGAGGTGATGCTTGCGGAAAGAAAAGAAGAGCGCCGAGACCAATACGAGAAGCTACAATCCATACAGCAGGGAGTGTTTGATATCACTTCTAAAAAGGATCAGGCGGAGAACCTAGCCCATGTGTCTATGGTGCGCCAACAGGATTATAAGGATAGGATAGCCGTTACCGAAAAGGATATTTTATCGTTAGAGAAGCAGCAAAAGGATTTAGAAGCAAAAATGGAGGATACCTCCGTTAATCGCGAATCTCAAATGACGCTTGTGGATGCTTCGGACAATTTATACAAAGAGAAGAATAAAGTTCTACTAGAAATACAGGATAAATTGCGCGTCCTTGAAGGTAATTTTCAAAAAGAAAAGCAAAAGCTGCACACCCTACGCGGTGAAATAGATCGTCTACAATCTAAGCGTTCTTCCTTAGAAGTTGATCTGCAAACAAACGAAGCCAGGGAAAAAGATTTAGAAGAGTCTATCAAGGATACAGAAGAACAGTTTGCTCAGATAAAAGAAAAATTATCTTCTACGGAAGCTGCCGTGAAAACTGTCCAAGAAACAGTTGCGAAATGCGAAAAGGAATTGGACGCTGCACAAAAAGTGACCATCGAGAAACGAGAAAAATTTAAAGCGGCCCAGCACGAAATACAAGATCAAGACCGTAAAATTGCCCGCCTGAACGCGCAGTTAAGTGTTTTAGAAGCCATGCAATCCCGATTTGAGGGGTTTAGCGAGGTCACAAAATCGATCATGAAGGGCAAGCTGGATTCTGTTTTGGAAAAAGGCAAGTACGATTTACTGACCAAGCATATTGAAGTGGTACCAGAGTATATAACAGCCTTTGAAGTCCTATTGGGTATGGGGGTAGATGCTGTATCGCTTCAAGACATGAATCAACTTGCCGATGTGGCACCCTTCCTTGCGGATAAAAAGTGGGCCAAGGCATGTTTTAATATCCCTGTTCCCGAACAAAAGGAGAATAGGGCTAAAAAAATCCCTACCGGTATTGTAAAAGCAATCGATTGCGTGAAAAGTCGATCCGATAGTTTAACCAAAAACATCGAAGCTCTTTTGAAGGATTGTTATTTTTGTGACTCCTTAACTACTTTTTTAAGCATCTGGAAAGATAACCCGGACTTTATATTTTCACTCGTAGCCACTCAAAGCGGTGAGTTGATCGACGCTAGAGGATTAGTCTTTACCCCAAATTACGAAAGCCAAAAGAAGAAGGACGGTGGGTTTATTCAACGCGAAGCTGAGATAAGAGAACTACGTACCGAGCTGCAAAAGGAGCAAAAGCAACTTGAAGCCCTTTCAAACAAAAGTAAAGATCACCACACTGTTCTAGAGGACAGCGAAGCTGATGTGGAACAAAAGAAAAATAATTTAGCAGCCGCACGCCAGGAATTGACAACAGCCCAGCTTGAGGATCGTTCCACAAGAAATCATTCGATAAATTTGGAACAAAAGGTAAAACAATTTAGCGATCGCCGTAAGCAGTTTACCAATAACATCAAAGAAGCTAAAGAGCGTTACGAAAAAGGTTCCGTAGAACTTGAGCAAAAGCAAGAAGAGCTATCAAAGATTGATGAAGTCATCAAAGGTGCTGAAGATGATATCACACAATGCCGCCAAGACAGAGACCTTCAAATGGAAGCTGTTTCGGAGCTTCGGGTAGATTTGGCTGAGAAAAAACAATTATTGCAGCACATTGCCCATGGGTTGAGCCAGATCGAACAGCGCAAGCAGGGTACAGCACATATGTTGAATACCCGCCAACGTGAGCTTCATACTTATCAAGATGAGGTGGCAAAGTTGGGTGAAGCGGCCGTTAGCGCAAAAACGCAAGTAGAAGAATTTATCAAGGCAATGAACGAAGCGAAGGCTAATCTGGAAAAGCAACGCCAAGTCGTTACAGCTGTGGAAGAGGCTTTGAACCAGGTCGAAGCCGTGCTTAATGAACAACGTAAAATTGCGCATGAGAAAGAAGGCCAGTTGGCAAAACTTGAAATACAGTTAACACAAGCCACCTCTCAAGAGCGTTTTATTACGGAAAAAATGTCCTCTGAGTATCATGTTGAGATTGAGGAGATCGATTGGGTACAGCAATTATGGCTCGCAGATGAAGAATTCAAAACAAAGATCAGCCTGGATGATTTAGAAGAAGATAAGGACTTTTTTGAAAATCAGAAAAAGCATAAAGGTTCCGTTCCTACAAAAGAAGAACTGGAGGCTTTGCAAAATACTGCTTGGCCTGAGGTGAAGAATGAAATCGATGAACTGAAATCTAAAATCTCTTCCATGGGTGCCGTTAACTTGGTTGCCATCGAGGAATACGCAGAACTGAAAGAGCGTTTTGAGTTTCTCAAAACACAGAGCGAGGATTTAACAAATTCCAAAAACGAGCTGCTAACCGCAATAGAGGAAATCAATAAGACTTCAGAAAAGATGTTCCATGAGACGTTCCAGAAGGTACGTAACAACTTTAGCGAAACCTTTAATGCCCTTTTTGGCGGAGGCCATGCAGATCTTATTCTTCAGGAAAGTGACGATGTGCTAGATTCCGGTATCGAAATCATAGCCCGCCCTCCAGGAACAAAATTAAAAAGCCTGACCCTCTTAAGTGGTGGGCAAAAGACGATGACAGCTGTTGCGTTGCTCTTTGCCATCTATCGCGTAAAACCAAGCCCATTCTGCGTACTGGATGAGTTGGATGCGCCGTTGGATGATGCCAATATCGGGCGTTTCGTAAAGATGTTACGTGATTTCACCCAATTCTCTCAATTCCTGGTCATTTCCCATAATAAACGAACGATCGCTGCTGCCGATACTATCTATGGCGTAACGATGCAAGAACGTGGAGTAACAAGGCTCATTTCCATGCGCTTTAATAAAAATGAGCAACGGGAAAAGGAATTGGACGAAGTAGCGTTTGCGAGTGTGCGATAGTAGAGCACTTGAGTAAATTAAGTTGTCTGGTAATGATTACGACTCGAATGACGAGGCAAAAAAGAGTTTAAAAAAGGTAAGTAAAGAGATGTAATGAAGGAGTGGTTCAAGAAACGATCAAAT
>MNWT01000025.1 GCA_001872735.1 Verrucomicrobia bacterium CG1_02_43_26
TATCTTCCTGACAACGCCCGTTGCGGCGCACCTAATCGGCAGAACTGCCTATTTATTAAGAATCCCTATGTCCGCGCACACAGTACTTGACCAGTGGAAAGAGCATAGGGATCAAAAGGAAGCCAATCAGAATGCCAATGCTTCTGAAAAATAATTAATAGATTTCTCCCCTAAAAGAGCATAAAAGAAAGTGCCATAACAACCGTTGGGAACAACGCGCTCAAAAGCAACTTTAACGGAGAAACACCCCCCTCAAAATAATGGCTTAAAATGGACTGACCAGCCGGGTTCGGAGCATTAGCAATCACCGTTAAACCACCGCCCGTAACAGCGCCAGCCACGATCGCTTTCTGTAATACAATATTACCTTCAAAACTCGGTACCAATGTGGCTAAAAACGTAATAGCCGCGTTATCATTAAAGGCCGTTAAGACAGTTGCTCCAATAAATAATGGCAACTCACTCAACCCATGTAAAACAGGCTGGATCCACCATTGCTGAAGGCCACCATGAGTGACGAGACCAGCAAGGAACAAACCTACTAACAAAGGACCACGAATGTGCAATTGATTCTGATGGTTCATCGTCACTTGCGTAAACGCGAGGAAGAACAAAAACCCACCAATAAACAACGGAGGATGATGAAGCGTAAAGACTGTCCATGCCAAGAAAATAACGTGAACAAAAGAAATGAATATGGGTACTGGCACTTCCTTTTTATGAACGCGCTCTCCTTCCACAAAAGGGGCATTTGTGCCTCGCTGGTGTCTTACCTTTTTATCTAATTCTCTAAATTCCTTACGAAATACAAAATAGTAAACCGCAGTCGCAATTATGATGCCCGTAACAGCTCTATCTCCAAAATGAAGAAACATAAAGGGGGTATCCCAATTCCAGACATTAGCCACCATTAAAACAGGAGGTGCCGCAAAATGGGTCAATGTACCTCCCACTGAAATATTAACAAATAACAAACCCAAGGTTGCGTAGCAAAAATGCGCAGGCGGCTTTAAGTTATAAAACTGGCGCGCCAAGAGAAGAGCCGCAATCGTCATAGCAGCAGGCTCGGTAATAAATGAACCCAAAAGAGGTGCTATTATTAGTATGGATAACCACCAAGCCCCTGAGGAACACTTCCCTATTTTGGCAAAGATCTTCAAACAGTTTTCTGCCAATTTCAAAATCGGGCGAGTTGAAGCAATCGCCATAATCACCACCACAAACATGGGCTCAGTATAATTCACTTTGCCATCAATGTAGCCGACAAGACTTTTCCATCCAAAAAAGTATATAATAACAATAACTAAGGGAACGAGCCAAATAGCAAAGATAGCCTCAATCTCACCAAAAAAATGACATAGCTCTGATTTGAAGCAAACACTGGTATTAACTTCATTCTCACGGCCACTAGCAATCAGCATATTTTTATGTTTCTTTTTAAAAAACCCCGCTAATCGCTCAAATCGCGTTGCCATAAAGGTATGAATAATAGCACAGAAAAAAATCAATGTCGCAATTAAGTTAAAGGGGTTCACCTCCACACGGTGTTTTAGTATATTCCACAAGTCCGTAATTTGGGCATCACCATAACTATGAATATGCAATGGAAATTCTATTGTTTGTGGGTTCACTTCCTCACCATGACAAGCAACCAGAATAAATACAAAGCTACCCAGTGTTAGCAAAATCCATTTAATATAATTTGTAATCTTCATTATTTCTTATTACTCAAATTCATAATATATTACAGATTTTGAACGGCATCGGCTGCCTTATTCAAAACCTAGACTCACTAAAAAGTCATTAACGACTTTGCTAAATATGTCAATCGATTTATACTTTTGAAGTTTCCAAAAAGCAGGTACAAAAGAGGCAGAAGAGAGCAAACAAGGCAAGTGAAAGGTTTTTAATAGCGTTTTTTACTTGTAATTTAGCCATGCTTACGGTTGTATAATTAGGAACGATTTCAATTGTCATCCCCAAAAACAACCGGTTTTCAACCCTATTTTTTCGCCGTACATAGTTGCCACTATCCTGAATGATTAAAAATAAATCCAGCGGCCTCTTCCTGGAACTCTCCGGCCACTCCATAAAGGTGATCCGGACGAACTCGTTTACCCCACCCATAGTGATTGAAGAGATCTGCGAGTGCGACCCTAGTAACGAAGCCGAGGCTAAAGAATTTATTCACGCTATGATGGGGACCAAAAAGGGTCAGTTTTCCCGGGCCCTCTGCTGTATCTACCCCCCAAGTCGCTTTGTTAGAAAAGTCACTTTAGAAAATGCGCTTAGAGCGAAGGAACCCAATTTCTTTCCTAATTATATTCGCGAGCAACTCCAAATCGACCCGTCAAATTATAAAATCGCTATTCTTAACGCCAAGAATGGTGAAATGTATAACCCGGCTGGCATAATTCAAAAAGATTTGATTTTTTGCGGAGCATTGAGTCACGAACTCTCCGACCTGCAAAATCAATTACTATCCTATGGGGTTTACCCAGAGCGCGTTGAGATCGCTTCGCTTTCAATACTCGGTGGGCTCACCCGCTATAGTACCATCGACAAAAGTCCAACCCTGGCCTTGGAAATTACGCCCAACAGTGCGTCCGTTTACATTGTTAAGGATGATCACCTAGACCTCTCTCGCCCATTAGCCTATGGTCTGAATAGCATGGTTCCTTTAATCCAGAAGCAACTTGGGCTTAAAGATGAATCTTCCGCGCAAAAGCTCCTTTACGCAAATACGTTCGACTTTACAGAAAAAGGCCCCGTACTTTTAAATAAACTCATCCGAGAACTTCAAGCGTCTATCGGTTTTTATGAGGTACAAACTGGCCAGACGCTAGAAACCTTTTTCTTATCCCCCTTGCCTCCTAACCTTGACTGGATCAACCAAACGCTTGTCCAATTTCTGGGCATGAATGTCTTTTCGCCCAATATCGCAAAATGGCTCGCTTCCTTTCAAATTACAGCAAGTGAGCATGTCGACTTAAGCAAACTAGACTACCATTGGTTTGGCCCCGTAAGCCTGCTAACTTCCATCACGCCTCCTCCTGTTATTTCAGAAAAAACTAGTGCAAAAAAGAAATAAAAGTAACCCGTTTTCCAGCGTCCCCTGGCACCCGAATTTCCGAGATACTGAAACGCTCCCGGATACAAAGGTCATACGTACTGAATTTCTGGTTAACATATTCGCGATCACAATCGCACTGCTCCTCCTTGGCTTCTATATTTTTGAAGAAATACAAGCAGGTGTTATTCGCAATGAAAATGAACTTTTGGAAACAAGAATTCAGTCTCTC
The DNA here is from genome assembly GCA_001872735.1 of Verrucomicrobia bacterium CG1_02_43_26. NCBI lineage: Bacteria > Pseudomonadati > Verrucomicrobiota > Verrucomicrobia bacterium CG1_02_43_26. The sequence continues at coordinate 3,303 of MNWT01000025.1, forward strand.
TCTTTCACAAATAGGCGTTTCCTTAAGACCAGTAGCGAATTTAAACAAGATGCCATCCTCACGCAAGAGCTTCAATACTTCTTTCACCCATCTCTTGACCCTCTCGCGCTATTAATGGAGCTTTCTGAAACAAAGCCAAGCGATATCGTGTATGATTCTATTGCAATTCTCGAAGATCAGCTGGTCACCGATAAAGAGATTAATCGCGTCTACACAGTTAATATAACAGGTGCCGTAAAGGGTGCGTTTGATGAAGCCCTGGAAGCCATGAACCGCTACACTGATATGTTAAAACTTCAACCTGGTTTAATGGAATATCTTGTGAGCATAGAAGTGGTCTCCCTACAACGTGATGCTGCTTCCGAATTATTTAACTATTCATTGAAATTGATTCTGGATCCTTCGCTTCCTCCGCTCAAATCAGAGAAACAGGAGCCTGAAAGCACAAAAGATTCGAGCATTTCCGCATGAACACTCAGCAACTCATTTTAAAAGCAAAACAATACCCTTTCGCCATTGGAGCCGGGCTGCTTTCTCTTATCATAATTCTATTGATTTACTTTCGCTCGGATAGTGTCCCTGAGCTAGAACAACGTTACGATTATCTAAAACGCCAAAATACGATCCTGGATTCAAATAAGATCAATTCACAAGGTTTGGAAGCAGACCTCCAAAAATTAAATACGATCTTGATAAATATCAACGAACGTATGCTCAATCCTTCAGATCGGGCTCGTAACTACCATTATTTCTTTAGTCTCGAGCAAGCTACTAAGGTAAAACTAAAGGATCCTCGGCAAGAGCTTGTAGAGCCTTTTGTTACTCCCGCTAGCAAAAAGAAGAAAAATAAGAAGGACAACAAAGAACAAGCTTTTGTGAGCAACTATTACATCGAAGCCTCGGGTACTTTCCCTGAACTTTTGGAGCTTATTTATCAACTTCAGGTTGGCTACTTCTTCGCAAGAATTACCCGTTGCGTTATATCTCCAGACTCCTCAGCCGATCCTAGTAAACTCAAAATACAATTAAACATCGGCTTCTTTAGCAAAAGCGCAAACTAATACCCATGCGATTTCATCTCTCAGTCACGTTAACCATTCTGCTACTGCCTTTCTTAAGCATGCAAGCCGCCGCAATCCCGTTTGATGCCGCGGGGTTTGAAAAGGTGATCAGCATTAAAGAAAGAGAGGCTATGCTTGCTGAAGGAAATCGAAATATTAATTTGCAAGACCTTCAACCCTACCCTGACTTCGCACTATACCCAAACCCGTTTGTCTTTGAAGCGGTTCGTTATAAAAAAAACCAATCGCAAACTCAGCCAAAGGATATGACACCCGGTAAACAAGGCCCGCCGGATGATGAAATCCTCAAAACCATTATTAGCCTGGTCAACCCAACCGGTTACATGATTCGTGGCGATTATAAAGTTCTCATTTTTGATAAAAACAAAGTAGCGGAAGGAGAATCTTTCATCGCAACCGTAAACTTCCGCCCCTACATTATTGTTGTTGAATCAATCAACAAATCAAATTATATTTTACGTTTAAATAAAGCCACTATTTCAAAAAAGCTCGGCCCCGCAACCCAGGGTACAGTTCGTCTGTCTAGTGAAGATACCCATGATGTTAACATAAACTTTGATAACCCTTATATCAAAAGAGCTAAACCGGAAAATAATAATACCTCAACAGAAGCAACTACCCCTCCCGAGCCAAAACCCGAGCCCGACCAACCCGAAATTTCTAAGCCTTAATGACCTTTATGCGAAAACTCATCCCCTCTCTGGCACTTTTTGTCTTAACGCTTCCTCTGCTCGGCCAGGGATTGCAAAGCGATGAAGAAGCACAACCGGAAATCTCCCCTTCAGTGATCGATTTTTCTTCCGAAAATCAAGCTCCCCTAGAGTCGAAAACAAATTTTCAAAACATCCCAGAGCTCTTTCCTCAACCCACGAGCACAAGTGGCGTCACTCTAGAATTCCCATCAGATACCACGACTCAAGAACCAACTTCTATATCAGATGATGAATTGATTTCCGTTGACTTTCCTGAAGAGGAAATTCGTACCATCATCCGTAATGTCTCAGACCTTTACGAACTCAACGTAATCATCCCAGACAGCCTCATCGGCAGTACTTCCATAAAACTGCGTAACGTCACCTGGCGCCAAATCTTTAAAATCGTCCTGAAACCCGTTGGCTTCACGTTCACTGAGGATAGAAACATTATTTATATCGTTTCCCTCGATGAGTTAAATCAGGAGCCCATGGCTCTGCGCACTTACAGTATTAAATATGCTACCGCAGAAGAGGTTGCCACTTCGCTCAGGCCTCTTATTGAAGGTGGCGGTGGCGGTGGCCAAATTCAGGTCGATAAACGCTCCAATTCCATAATCATTCGTGACCGTCCTTCAACCTTGGCCGAGATTGAACAACTGCTCGCAACTTCCCCTCTCGATAAGCCACGCGAACAAGTGTTAATCGAAACTAAGCTTGTTGAAATGAACGATAACGATGACGGAGCCCTGGGCTTTGACTGGAGTTCTCTTGCCGCTCTAGATGTCTTCAAAACAGGTTTTGATTACCTCTACGAACCGGTTAATGTTGGCTCAAGAACAACAACGAATGCTATTCCGAATTCTCTGATCACCACCCCGATTCCACAACCCAGTGGCACACGCGCACACATCGCTTTCTTTAACGCGAACCAATTTAACGTCCTACTCAATGCCATAGAAACAAAAACGGACAGTAAGCTCGTCTCTAACCCAACTATTATCACCCTTAATAACCAAACGGCCACCATGTTGGTTGCAGATAAATACCCGGTCATCACAACCCGTTTCAATAGCCAAACAGGTACCTACGAAGCTAGTGACCCGATTATTCTCGATCTGGGGTTGACACTAGAGGTCACACCATTTGTTAACATGGGTGCGGACTTGATTACCCTCCACCTTAAGCCAAAAGTGAGCCGAAAAGGAGCAGACGTTGTTTCTTTAGGCGTGACTTATCCGATTGAAGAAGCTCGACAATTTGATACCTGGATAAGTGTTCGCAACGGTTACACAGCTGCCCTGAGCGGTTTCATCCGTCGTGATATCCAAGATGTCGTTAACAAAGTTCCTATTTTTGGTGACATTCCTGGATTAGGAAAACTCTTTTCCTCAAAAGCCAAAGTACATAATAAGCGTAACTTAATTATGTTCATCACCGCCCGAACATTGAGCCCGGAAGGTGCTACGTATAAGGACATTATTGATCCTCGCCTCTTCAACGCTTTAAAGCTCAATGCTAGCGATGTACCCGGCTATGCCTTTGATAATCAAGTTCCCGGTCTAGAGCGCATGTCTCCCGCAGAACGCAAGTTGATCGAAGACCTTCAAAAAGAGCGTAATAAAGAATCTGATGAAAAAGCTAGACTCCAACTGGAAACAAATCTGATTCGTGAAAAACAAGCTTTTGCTTCTGAAATGAAGAAAGTGAAAAACGAAAAAGACAAAAAACGCTCACGAGAGGCTCGCAATAAGAAAAACAAAGCGCAAACCCTCTCCGGCACAGATAGTACAAGTACCGATCAAACCACGGAAACATCCACTTCAAGCCGTTCTCGCAGAAGTCGCAGTCGCTAGGTTTTTACACAATTGCCAACAACAAAAAAGATCATGGTATATACCATGATCTTTTTTTGTTCTTATGAAAGAGCCTAATTATTTCCCTCTGTTGCATTTTGTTGTCCTACAGGGGATTTAAGCAGGTCAACAAACTTCTTAACAGTTCCTTTTATTTCATGGCTTACCTTCTTAACATTCTCATCGAAATCTTTGTTAACATTCCCCCATCTCAAACTCGATTCTTTGCAACAATAATAAAAGGTAACATCCCATATTACAATCCCCCCTTTCATTTTTTATCGCAATTCTCATCCCATTCCGCCATCGTAAATGTTTACTTTAACAAAACATGGCAAACGCATCTCTCGTAGCAAATTCACCCAGAAAATTAAGCTTTACGGATATTATAGGCTCGATTGAACCTCATTTTAAAGCACTCGATCATTTTCTCTCCGCACAGACAAATGAAATTGAGCCCGAGCTTCATGAACTTGCTCAATACTGCATCAACCTGTCCGGTAAGCGTATACGCGCCTCTTTAGTTTTTCTAAGTGGTTGGACTTCAGATAATATTGTATCCAGTGATCTCGTCCATATTGCGGCCATAATCGAATTAGTCCACTTGGCAACTCTTGTCCATGATGATATTTTAGATAAGGCCTTCATCCGAAGGAACAAAGCAACACTGTCTCAAAAATTTGGCAATAATGAAGCCATATTGTTCGGAGACGCTCTGTTCTCACACTCGCTCAAAATAGCGTCCGATTTCCCCACAACCCTCGTCTGTCGATCCATCGCAGAAGCCACTCGCCGCGTTTGTGCCGGCGAAATAGCCCAAACGTTTTTTAAAAACAACACACCCATTTCTCTCACCCAATACTACCGTATCATAGACCTCAAAACAGCTGAGCTCTTTCGCGTAGCCTGCGCTCTGGGAGCTACTTTTTCATCCGATAATCAAGCCTTTCATGAAGCTGCCGCTAACTTCGGCCGCTCACTCGGTATTGCCTACCAAATTTATGATGACTTAATCGACTTCTTTGGTGAAGAAGATACGATCGGTAAAACCCTCGGCACCGACCTCAATGAACGCCGCTACACACTTCCCGTTATTTTGTTAATGGAGAACGTCGCTCCCGAAGACCGCAAGCAACTCCAAACCCTTCTTGCATCCCAGGAAAATTGTTTCGAGCACGTGAAGGCCCTCATGGACAAGCATCAGATTAAGGATGCCGTTGTCCAGTCATTATTACAAGAATTAGAAACGGCGGAAGCGAGCCTCAAACCATTTGAAGCTCTTCCCGCAGTACCAAAGTTGCTAGCGATTAAAGCCTTCCTCCTTCAAAAGGTCCAAGACTTATAAACGAATACTATTCCTCAGTTAGCAAACTTGGATCAATATCAAAGTTTGTGTGTACACTTTTGACATCCTCTAAGTCCTCAAGCTTTTGAAAAAGTTGTAACACTTTTTTCGCCATCTCGGGGTCCGTTACCGCAACTGTAGTATTGGGTATATAGACTAACTCAGCAGCCTCACAGCTTATTTTATTATCTTCAAAAGCCTTTGCTATTTTATCAAAATCATTCACGGCGCACAGCACTTCAAAGTGATCTTCTTCAACTTGAATATCCTCAGCACCCGCTAACAAAGCCACTTCAAACAAGCGCTCTTCATTGACCTTTTCGGCATCAATCAAAAATTGGCCCTTGTGTTGAAAATTATAAGCCAACGCCCCCGCTCCGGCAAGGTTACCCCCAGCCTTAGAAAAGGTGCTGCGAACTTCGGAAGCGCTGCGATTCTTATTGTCAGTCGTCACTTCAACAATAAAACCCACACCACCCGGGCCATAACCCTCATAAAGGAGCTGCAGAATCTCAACGCCTCCTAGCTCCCCAGTTCCTTTTTTAATAGCACGTTCAATATTATCGGCAGGCATATTCGCTGCCTTGGCATTGTTAATCACCGTACGCAAGCGCGAGTTGAACTCGGGGTCGCCCCCGCCCGCACGCGCTGCTATTGTGATTTCCTTGCCGTATATGCTAAAGAGTTTCCCCCTTTTCGCGTCTATTGCTGCCTTATGACGTTTTGTCGTCGCCCACTTACTATGACCAGACATATATTTTAATACTTTAAAAGAATTACTTTTTCTTTGACTTCAGACCTTTTGTCTTCGAATTTTTCCTCTGAGACTTTGTATCAAGCACCACAGGAGCTACTACGACAGGATCCTTCATCTTTTTCATCAGGCTCTGCTGTAGGATAGTCAACAAGTTTTGAACCGTCCAATACAACACCAAACCTGAAGGGAAATTATAACAGAAAATTAGGAAAATAAACGGCATAAGCTGGAATATCTTCTTCTGCATATTGTCCGTTGTAGGCGTAGGCGTCGAACGCATCTGCCAGAACATAGACAACGCCATAATAAACGGCAGTATATTTACAGGGAAGCCCGATACAAAGCCAACGGTATCCGGTACAGAAAGGTCATGTATCCACAGGAAGTTCGCAAAGCGAAGTTCTGAAGAGGTACGTAACATAAAATACAAGCCCAAGAAGATCGGCAACTGCACCAATAATGGTAAACAGCCCGCTGCAGGGTTCACTTTATTCTCTTTGAAGAGACGCATCGTCTCCGTCTGTATTTTCTGAGGGTTATCCTTATACTTCTCCTTAAGCTCTTGCAAAGGCTTTTGTATCTTTGCCATCCGGCTCGCAGAGCGCACTTGTATAGCAGTCAACGGCCACAAAATTAATTTAATGATGACGGTTACGAAAATGATCGTTAAGCCCCAGTTTGGCACAATGCTATGTACCCACTTCATCATCACAAGCAATATCTGGCTTATATAGCGGAAGAAACCAAACTGCATAATCAGGTCTTGCTTCTGCCCCATCGCCTCAAGTCTTGTATACTCCTTAGGCCCTACATAATATTCCATGCCTATCAAGCGGTCTTTGCCAGACTCTATCTGCCCGATGCTAAATTCTAAACTTCCCATCAATCCTTCTTCATAAGAATCCTTACCAAGGTCGATTGTGCTTACATAGATACCATTCGCTGGTATCTCAGGTGTCAATACACTCGTAAAGAACTGGTTTTTAATGGAGCCCCAAATCACCGGACGAACGGATTTATAAACTTCCGTTGCAGCAGATTTCTTTCCAATTCCAAAAAACCCTTTTGAATCATGAAAAGTACCTATTTTGACAAATTCCGCATCATGGCCGTTATAATAACCAAAATTCAAATACTCACCAAAGGTATCCCCTTCCGTTGGAGGGTAAGCACCAATCGCAACAAATAAACTCTTCAAATCAATATCGTCAGAGCTTTTATTAACAAAACGCGTCTCGTGCGACACAATATAAGGATCATTTTTGTCCTCGTTATCAGTAATGCTATACCCGCGATAAATCTCTATGCCTTCCGGGGTTTTTGCGCCAAATAGTATCTTATCGTTGCCTTGACTAATCAATTCAAACTGCGGCGCGTAATCTTTTAAACTACCGTCACTTCCTAGGTAAGCTAAGGCCAAAGCCGCTTTCTTACTGTATTTATTAAATACATACGGATCCGGATCCCCCTGTGCTTCAGGGTATTTCTTAAGCGCAATATCCTTAATGCCGCCACCTCTCGTTGTGAAGCGTACATTTATAAAATCATTCTCTAAACTATAAACCTGCTCTGCAACCTCGGGGAACTCTTTTGCAAGCTCCTTTTCTTCCGAAACCACCCTAAACAAGCCGTTTTCTTCGTCTGTTGGTTGGCTGATTTTCGTAAACCGTTTTCCTTCTCCGGTTAACTTCGGCTCCTTGTCCGTCTCAGTATATGTCTTTATCTCTTGTTCTTGGCTTACCAATGCGCGAGACTGCTCTGCACGTTCGGTTGTTACTTTGCTCTGCCAAAACATGAGTCCAAATGCTGCTACCAGCAACACTGCCCCAATTAAACCATTCTTTTTGTCCATAATATTCAATAAAGTGACTAGTTAACTTCTTTTTTTTAAAAATGTAAAGGTTTTAGGTACCGGATCCTCTCCTCCTTCATGAAATGGCTGGCATTTTGATAACCGTGCCACCATTAGCCACGTGCCTTTTAAGAAACCATGCGCCTTATATGCCTCAATCGCATAGGTGGAACAAGTGGGAGTGAAACGACATCTCACAGAAGCCCCAAATACAGCCACAATAGCAGGAGAAAGCACGTACTGGTACCCCCGCAACAACAGCACCATTATAAATGCCATTGGCTTGCGAATCATGAAGGCATATCCTCATCATTTGGCTTCATCTGCGATGCTTCTTTACTGATGCGGTCACACGCTTTTAAAAAACGCCCTTCAACTTCGCTGTAGGCAGACTCCGTCACCCCGGATCTAGCAATCACCAAGAGATCACAATGCTTAGGCAACTTTTCCTGGTTTAAACGAAAGATCTCCCTAAAAATCCGTTTTGCTCGATTTCTGACAACAGCATTCCCAACTCGGGAAGACGCAACCAGCCCCAACCGTGGCAACCCCGTTTCTTCGGGCCTCAATTGCCACAAAACAACAAAAGACCCACAATTGATCCGTTTTCCTGAACTTTTCAGGCTTACGAAATCAAGTGCACGCCGAATATGTTGGCAATGCCTAAATCGCATTAACTTACCGCGGAACCGCGATTGGATCAAACAGGAGATGCTGCTAAACGAGCACGTCCCTTACGACGCTTATTAGCCAATATCTTGCGCCCAGCGCTTGTCTTTAAATACTTACGGAACCCACATTTACGTGCGCGCCTTAGCTTTGATGGATTATATGTCGGTTTCATAACTTTCTATAAATCTTATTTAACAAATGAAAATACCTATAACAACAGAATTTCGTCGTTTGTCAAGCATCTTATCAAATAGATTCTTAAGTCTTAAAAATGAGCTAAAACAAACCAACAACGATCAATCATCTATCATTTTACCCAATAAGCTCGCACCAAAATCAGTTTCATCTTCCTCGCAAGAAACCACCCTCTTTAGAAAATCTTGCATACTCACTGTTCCCTGCAAAAACCCGAAAATATAGTCTGAATTAAAACGTTGCAGTGCGTTGTCCGCTATTTTACCAGCATCTTCACCATCCAAACCCGTGGCAGTACAAATTTCTTGGCTCACACGCGACTTAGCCCATTCTTCGGCCGTTAAACCCCCTTTAACCTTTTTAGCAAAATAATTCACCACAAAGCTCAAATCAGCATCGTCTTCTTCGGAATCTGCAAAAAATGAACTATCGTCATCGTAAATACCTGTATAAAAATCTGTACTGCAAGAGGAATATGTTTCTTCTTTTTTCTCTTTTAAAACATTCACCGGCGAAACATCTACATTCAATTGCAGATCCGACAACTCCTCAGCTGAAGCATCAAATCCAGAAGCACTTAAGGAAACATTCCTACTCGACATACTTTTCATTTCTGACTTTTCGTTGTTTCGCAAACTGCCAGAAGCAAGCAATCTTCGTGTTGATTCTCCCCTTTCCCTACTTCTACTTCCACAACAATATGAAAACAGACTCAAACTAACACTCCTAACACTAATACCACCAATAACCATATAATATATTTTATTTGCAATTAATATTAAATTAAAACCAAACAATCACCAAGTGTCAACAGGAATAAATACGCAATTGGACTCCCACAAAAGAGGTGAATAGGAATATGAAAAGGCTCCAGCTTTTTTGGTTGACGTTTTCTTTTAATACGCAAGAATAGGCAATTCGAAATGGGGACGTAGCTCAGTTGGAAGAGCGCCACAATGGCATTGTGGAGGTCGTCGGTTCGATCCCGATCGTCTCCACCATTTATCTTGATCTACTCCATTCCATGCAGTAGGTTAAAAGATAGATCCTTTTAATATCCCCTTGAAAGCCAATAAAGCTAGAATAATTGTTGTTGATGATGATTTTGCAGGCTTGGAATTTATGTCCATCAGCCTGGAAATGCTTGGGCTTGATGTGAGTAAAGCCTGTAGCGTAAAAGAAGCTAAAAAGATCATAGAAAAATCTGGAATACATACCTTTGAGTGTGTGTTAACCGATTTTCGCATGCCGGAAGAAAGTGGGCTTGATTTACTGGAATGGGTACAGTTAACAGACCCCGCGCTATCTACTATCATTATTACTGCGGAAGGGGAAAAAGATTTGGTACAGCGTTCTCTACGTGGAGGAGCCCTAGATTTTTTGGAAAAGCCAATTAACCGCAAAGCACTTCAAGAAGCTATTTCTAATGCGATTGAAACCACGCGAAAGAAGCGAGCCACGGCCAATATAACCCAGGGAGTAAAAGAAGCCGGGCAGTATGACCAGATATTCAAGGCGATACGGGCGAGGGAAGTTGAACATCTTCTGAAGTATTTTTTTCACCCCTTATCCGATGTGGGCGGGGACTTTATCAATGTGCTAAAAATAGCAGAAAAAAAGTTTTTGATTCTCGCAGGAGATGTATCCGGGCATGATATACGGGCTGCCTTTGTGTCCGCTTACTTTCAGGGCCTAGCACGCGGACTGTTAAAGAAGTCTGCATCTATTGAAGAGATTGTATCCTATTTTAACACGATATTAAACCGAGAGTGGGCAAACAGTGCTGACCAGGATCTCCCCAGTACTTTTCCGCTATCGGCATCTCTTTGCATATTAGCTTCCACAGTAGATTTTGAGGCAAACACGCTACAAATACTTAATTGTGGCTTTCCAGAGCCTTTTTTTATCGACAAAAACGGGCTAATACAACCCTTTAAGGTAGGCTACCCCCCCCTTGGCTGGATCGAGGGAGAGTCTTATAAAGAAGCGAGTGTAGACATACACCCCCTTGCGTACTTACTAGCAGCAACGGATGGCTTAATAGAATTGGCCAATAATCTGCAGCTCAACTTCATGAGTTTATCCTACTACCTCCTGAATCATTCCTCAGAAAAGGCTAACAGTATTTTGAAAGTTTCTACGGATGATGTGTTGATCTTTAAATTTCAACTAGCGCCAGAACTCACGAAAACAGAACGTTACTTTCCGTTAGTCTATGAGGTGATACCGGGTAATGAATTTCAAATTATTGATTTTTATCAAGAGAAGTGGGAAAAAAGCCTGAAGCTGATTTTTGAAGACAGGTTAGGCGCAAAGTTAGATGATATACTGCACGGCGCACGGGAAGCTGCTCTCTTATCCCTAACCCTTTCCTGCGAGAAACTACAGACGAAGCTTTGTAGCCTCCAAATGGTTTACTGCGAAGCCTTAAATAATATTACAGTTTATGTACGTGATCCCGATGCCCAAATAACGGATCAGGCTAAAAGAGCAGAGCGTATTGAGGCAAAACGCAAGGCAATTGCTTCGTTAATGGAATTTTCAACTTGTTCTATCGAAGAAGCTTACGCCTCAATTAAAATGGAATTTCAACTCGATTTACTCCACCAAAACACCTAAACAAGAGTATATGATACAAAGCAAAATTATCCCCGAATCTCAGCACCTGTGTATCACAATAGATGGCGACTTATTAAGCACAAATGTAAAGACCTATGGTACTTATATCAAAAGAACACTTGATGAAGAAATAGGATATAAGGCTGTGGCTGTCGACCTGAATTCCGCTGAGATACTGGATTCTGTGGGCCTTAATATGCTCGTTAGCCTCGCAAAAATTCTTGCCGAGAAAAGCGTTATCCTAAAAATATTTGTTTCTAGTCCTTCTATCCTTAAAGTAATGCGCTTTTCACGAATAGATAAGGTTGCTGAAATTGTCTATGCAGAAAGAGTGAGCTGAGGGTTTATCTCTGATTTTTTCGCAATCAGCATATCAACGAATCGTTTCATAGATGGGCTTAATACCCTCCCCTTTTTGTAAATAATGGCGAGTGGGCGAGTGAGCTTTTCATCTTTGATTTGGATTTTCACTAACTGCCCTTGATTAATTTCCTGTTCAGCTGTTTTCTCGGGAATAAATGCTATACCGGCGTTGATCTCAACAGCTCGTTTAACGGTCTCAACGTTATCAAATTCCATAACCGGCTGGATATCCAAGCCATGCTCGCTAAACAATTCATCCGTAGCCTTTCGTGTGGGGATATCTTTATCAAAGGCAACAATCGGGTATTCGTATAAATCCTCAACTTCGGCACAAACACAATTTGCCAGCGGATGTTCCGGGCTGCAGACCACTATAAGTTTATCTTCTGAAAATGGTATGGTTTCCAGTAAACGATTTTTCACAGGATAAGCAACAAGGCCAATATCAGCCGATTGGCTTAAAATATCCTCATAAACGAGGTTAGATCGGCGGAATTCTATACGGATGTTAACCGAAGGATATTCCTGCATAAATTGCTTCACATAGGGATGAAGCTCGTGCAGTCCAATGCTGTAAATAGTGGAAATATGAATTGAGCCGCTAATAATCTTTTGCATCTCTTGCAATTCGGCCACCAAGTGCTCATACCGGTGCAAAATTTCCTGAGAAGCTTCGTAGAGCTTTTTGCCCTCAGATGTCAGCTTAAAGTTTTTTTGGTTACGATCTACGACTAAGATGTTAAAATGCTTTTCAATGGACCTAAGCTGTTGGCTCACTGCTGATTGCGTAATCGAGTGAAGTTTTGCCGCCTTAGAAAAGCTTTCGCTCTCTACAAGATCGCAAAAAACTTTTAGATTTTCTATATGCACGGTCTATTGTATAAACATAGCTTATCATCCGTCAAATTATATTTTAGAAACGCTTATAGCAGATGATTTCATACACAGAATTTCAGGAAAATTTAAAAGATCTCAATCAACAGATAGTAGATGCTTGTGCAGCCTGTGGCCGAGAGGCAAGCTCTGTACGCATATTGCCGGTTACCAAAACGTTTCCTGTTGAGGCTGTTGAGTATGCTTATAAAGCCGGCTTCCTTTCAATTGGTGAAAATAGAGTTCAAGAGGCCATTGCAAAGAAAGAGGGCTGTAATGCTTCGATAGAATGGGAACTGATCGGCCATTTACAAAGTAACAAAGTGAATGCCGCCGTGAGTCTATTTGACCGAATACAATCGGTTGACAGCCTAAAACTGCTTTCTAAAATAAACCACGCAGCTGAACTCGAGGGCAAAACAATCCGTATCTTAGTGCAAGTGAATGCAGGAAAGGATCCGGCTAAATTTGGGTTATCAATTAGGGATACCAAACCTTTTTTTCAGGAAGCGCTCACCTTCCGACACCTTAAAATAGAGGGCTTGATGACCATTGCGCCGCTAGATGAGGATCTTTCAGTCGCGCGCGAAGCGTTTTCAAATTTAAGAAAAATCAGAGATCAGTTAGTAACGGAATTTGGCATAGCCTTACCTGAACTCTCTATGGGAATGACGGCAGATTTACAAGAAGCAATACGTGAAGGTAGTACAATGGTGCGCGTCGGCTCAGGGCTGTTTGGATCTCGTACAGCGTAAGTGCTTTCGTGCCAAACAGAAAGAAGTCCGTTAGATTTACAGCTTGCTCGACAGCGCTATCTTTTGTTAAATGAGAATGAGTCAATTATAGCTTTATTATTTAGACCGCATGAGTTCCTCAAACACCGAATATGGGTATAATAGCAAGGTAGAAGGCAACGTCGTTGTTACCCGCGCAGATGCTGTTATTAATTGGGTGCGAAAGCACTCTATATGGCCAATGCCGATGGGGCTTGCTTGCTGCGCGATCGAGCTGATGGCTACCGGTGCATCTAGATTTGATATCAGTCGCTTCGGAATGGAAGTGATGCGTTTTTCGCCACGTCAAGCGGATTGCATGATCGTAGCGGGAACGGTTACCTACAAAATGGCCGGAGCATTGAGACGTATCTATGACCAAATGGCCGAGCCGAAGTGGGTTGTTGCCATGGGAGCATGTGCCTCAACGGGCGGCATGTACCGCTCTTACGCTACCCTTCAGGGCGTTGATCGAATTGTACCCGTGGACATATACATAAGTGGTTGCCCGCCTCGCCCGGAGGCTTTACTTGACGGCATGATGCGTCTACAGGACTTGATTGGAACAGAGCGTTCTGCCCGCAATTTGCTGAAACCTAAAAAATACGCTTCTTCCGGACCTGCATGAATAAAACAACTTTAAGCATATTATTAGAAAAGTTTTCCTATCTCTCCAAAAGGGAAAGCTTGGACTACCCAGCAGTAAATGTCCCACACACATATTTGCACGAACTGTGCTTTTTTGTGAGAGACGAAATGGGATTTGTACACCTTGCAGATCTAACCGCAGTTGATTGGGGTGTAGACAGTGAGCCACGATTCACGACTGTCTATCACTTTTACAATCCTGACAATCACTCCTATCTGCGCGTTGCCTGCGATTGTGATAGCGCTGAAAAACCATCTGTTCCCAGTTTAGTTGACCTATGGCCAGCTGCGAATTGGCATGAGCGCGAAGCATTTGATATGTTTGGAATATGCTTCTTGGGGCACCCGGATTTAAGGCGTATTTTAATGTGGGATGATTATGCGTACTATCCGCTACGCAAAGATTTCCCATTGGCTGGTATTGATACGGAGATTCCCTCTGAAGAAGTCCAGGAACAAACGAGTGCTCGAGTAATCGCAGCTCCAATGGCCGGTGGGCCATTCTGCCCGAAAACAACCACAACAATGCGGCAAAACGAGCCATCAGGTGCAGATCAAAGTTGGTCTGAAAAAGCACCCAAGCCTTCTCATTAAATTTCCATGCAAACAGAAATATTCACAAGCGATACAGCTGGCCGAGTGAGTGATGCTGATGAAGCATTAGTCCAAGAAAAAATGATCCTGAACGTGGGCCCTTCCCACCCAGCAACTCATGGCGTACTGAGGTTACTTCTAGAGCTCAATGGAGACTTTATCACCAAGTGCGACCCTGTCATCGGTTATCTTCACCGGGGAGATGAGAAAATTGCCGAAAACATGACGTACAACCAGTTTGTACCTTATACCGATCGGCTCGATTACTTGGCTCCTCTAGCCAATAACGTGGCTTATGCTATTGCTGTCGAAAAACTAGCCAAACTGGAAGTCCCTCCGCGTTGCCAGGTCATACGGGTGATCATCAGCGAATTGGCGCGTATATCTTCCCACTTGCTGGGCATCGGTGTCTACGCAATGGACTGCGGCGCAATGACCGTCTTTCTATACACGTTTACACAACGGGAAAAGTTATACACACTCTTTGAAGAACTCACCGGAGCTCGATTAACAACCAGCTACACCCGTATAGGTGGCTTGGCTCGTGACATCCCAGATGGGTGGCTAGGGCGAGTGAATAATTTCCTAAACCAATTCCTACCAACAGTTGACGAAGTCAATACCCTGCTGACAAGAAACAGAATTTTTGTTGAGCGGACAGTGGGCATTGGCACTATTTCAAAAGAAGACGCGCTAGCCTATGGCCTAACCGGCCCAAACGCAAGGGCCTCCGGGCTTGAAACGGATCTTCGCCGCGATTGCCCTTATTCCGGATACGAACAATACGACTTCAATATCCCAGTTGGTAGCAAGGGAGATTGTTACGATCGTTACTTAGTCAGAATGGAAGAAATGAAGCAAAGCATGCGCATTATACGCCAGGCAATTGAACTAATGCCGGAAGGACCTTGGTTTGCTGAAGATGCCAAAAAAATATTTCCCCCGCCCAAAGGCAAGGTACTTTCTAGCATGGAGGAATTAATACAGCACTTCATGATCGTCACAGAAGGGCCACAAATGCCGGCTGGAGAAGTTTATTTTGAAGCAGAAAACCCAAAAGGCGCACTTGGTTTTTACGTCGTATCCAAAGGCGGGGGCGTACCTTATCGATTAAAAATTCGGGGTCCTAGTTTTTGCTCACTTTCCATTCTTCCTAAAATTGTCCCTGGCCACATGCTTACGGATTTAACTGTACTGCTCGGCAGCTTAGACTTTGTTATGGGAGAGTGCGATCGTTAACCCCAATAACATTGCCTCATGTCTGATAAGAAAGTTACCAAAAAATCAACCACTCAAAACAACAATTTACCCAAAGATGAAACGGGTAAATTGGGTGGCAAGGACGTTACTAGCAAAAAAACTAAGGAGATGAATGCTATTGTGAAATACATAATAGATATTCATAAACCGATTCCCCTGGAAACGAGGGACTTAAAATATGAAGACCCAAACGATGCTGGCATCCTCGATGAATATCTTACAACGTACAATGGTATTTCACTGATGTTCTTTGGATTAGTGGGAGGAAGCACCATTGTTAAATCCAGATCAAACGAATCCAGCGTGTCGTTCTTAAAACGTTTTGTGCCTCAGATGATCCTCTTTCTGTATGCTGGCTACATGACGCCCAATATTCTTTCCCGCCACGGCAAGGATTTGCTAAATATACTTTCCTATCTCATTACTTTCATAAAAGAAATTCATAGGCCAATCAGATTTGATAATGATGAAGCTAATGACCTTTCTCTGAAGCCGAACTTTATTGGGGCTGTCATTGGCTTACTCCTCGTTGCCTATATGATCAAGAACAAGAGCATAGATCAATCAACTGGAGAATCTCTTATTAGAAAGATAGCAATTACACTAATGGGTGGATATAGTGGGTTCGTGTTGCCCAACGGTCTGAATATCCTAGCCACTCTTTACGGCGGCGATCAACACGACCCTAACTAAACGAACTGCATAAAATCTTTAAGCGGAACTCTTCTTAACCCCCTCTCAAAGAAGGTCTTCCATTGCTCGTTATTTAATTCGGGAATACTAAAGGAAGGTTGTTTAACATCTTCTTTGTTAACCTTTTTGCTAAAAGCAAAAATCATATTTCTGATTTCCTGAGCAGAAAGTTTAAGCAAATCAAAGAAGATAATTATTTCTGGTAGATCAATCAACTCATGTGAATGGTTCAAGAAATTATCATCACTATTTTCAGGTATCAACTTCTTCAATACTTGTTGCGTTTCATCATCCTCCTCACTCAATTTTTTAGACAAGAGCTGAAAAGATTTATTTTCAGCTTTGTTTAAAAAACATTCCCATAAAAGAGTATTAAAAAGCACATTACCCAAGCACAACAACTGCTTTTTCTTTATTTTTCGAGGTCTTAAGTAGATATAATTCAAGAAATAATCTTCGCCAAGAATTGCATCCAAGGAATTATCGATAAACTTCTTTGAATTGAAAAAATATTTAAATTTATCATTTCTCTCTAAAACGCCACGTATGGTATTAATATAGCAAGAAATAATCTTCATATTAATGTCCAAGTTTTCAGGTTCCACCAAGTTCCTGATGCAGTAATTAAAGGCAATTCTACCATCTTTCAAGATATTTTTTAAAACCAATTTATCCTCAATAAGATTTTTAAAGAATGATAAAGCATCCTCTGGACATGGGTATAGCTTCTTAATCGATTGTCCACGTTTATTTTTAAAAAAGGTATCAACATTCCAATTACAAATAGCTTTGCTAAAAACATCCAATCGTTTTAAATCACTTTTATTCATTTCAAAGATACCTTCATCGTGATCCATAAAATCTTTATCCAAATGGCTTTTCAACGGATCGTTTAACGGACGGAAGAACACGGTCGCAAACTGACAAAGATTTAGCAACTTCTCCATAGCGATTGTAATTTCCTCATACTTATTGTGATCAAGCTTTCCGGAAATAATTTCTCCATAAACAACCTCCCCTAAAGCTGCTTGAAAAAATTCTTGGGTTGTATCCCTGCGGGCATTATCATCTTTAATCACGTCTTTTAAATTAGAATCCATCCCTTCGTAAAACGGGATAAAGCATTCAATGCTCTTTTCCAAGCTTTTCAGATAATCCATAAAATTATCATTTTCGCCTAGTAATCGCCCCCTACCTATCTCTTTCTCATTAATTTCGGTGATATACTCGCTCTCATAATCTTTTCCAAAATAACGAACTAATTCATCTTCTGGAACTATTTTACCACCCAAACAAGACAAGGTTGTGCATGCCCTTTTAAGTCGATCAACTAATTCTTTATTCGCTTTAGCTGTTTTTTCCAGTGCAGATGAATTAAAAAAATCCTCCTGAATCACTACTGTTGTAAACGTTTGCGTTTTTTCCTCGTCCGAACTATCACCACTTTCATTATCTACCTCAATATTTAGCCAAACGTTTTTTTTCTCCAAAAACACTTCTTCCTTTTGGTAATCTTTTTTCTCCCCTTTGGAATTCTCTACATTACTTTCCTCTTTGGGATCTTTCTTTTCAGTACTCTTGCTTCCGCCAATTCCGAAAAAATTAAACATGATGCGCCTTTCGTTTTGACTAAATAATTAATCGTTAAAGTAACCGATATAACATTATTCATCTAATACTCGAACTATAACAGAAAAAGACCCGTGCTGACAATGCCTCAAATAAAAAGCCAAAAATGCCTAAAATAGCTTTTGATTCTCTCGCCGGGCAATGAGCAATCTTAAGCTATTCAGACAAACAAATGCCGTGGAGCCTTCATGAGCAAAAACCCCCACATATAAAGGGATCAAGCCAAACACAGCCGCTAACACCATCAGCGAAATAGTACCCAGCGCTATCGTCAAATTTTGGCGTATAATGCGTCTTGCCTTTATGCTAATGGAATATGCATCTAGAAAGCTTTCGATCTTATCATTCATCAAAATAACTTCACTTTGTTCCAGAGCAGCATCACTACCACGCGCCCCCATTGCAACAGGCACATCAGCTACGGCAAGGCTAGGCGCATCATTAACACCATCGCCCACCATTGCGATTTTCTTACCTTGCTTGCGGTACTCTTGCAATGCTGCCACTTTATCCTCTGGCTTAAGGCCATAACGTACTTCTTGAAGACCAATTTCTCTGCCGACTGCTTCGGCAGTCTCTCTGCGGTCACCGGTTAACATCACGGTAAATACGTGCATTTTTTTTAGGGCTGCCAGGAAGGGCTTGGACTCTTTTCTTATTTTATCTTTTAGCAGAATACAACCAATCAAGTCTTTATAGATCACCCAAACTTCCGTAAACGCCTCAGATGGCTGGGGTAATTTATCTGCCCACTCCCGTAATGGACCTTGCTCTAAAAGCTCTCTGCGACCTAGTACGCATACCGCACCATCTACTGCCGCCTGCACGCCACTTCCGGTGAGTGATTCAAATTCATTAATTACTTTTTCGGCAACTCCTGCTTTTTTGCAATACATTGTAATCGCACGGGCAATCGGGTGAGTTGAATTTTTTTCTAATGCAAACGCAAGCTCCAGCACTTCTCCTTCCCTGCCTTTTGGAAAACTCTCTACGGAATTAACCACGAGTTCTCCGGTGGTGAGGGTACCGGTTTTATCGAGCGCAACTAGATTAATTTCGGAAAGCTTTTCAATTGCAGCACCTCCTTTAAATAAAACACCATGGCGGGCTCCCCAAGCAATAGCTGCCAATATGGCCGAAGGAATGGAAAGCACTAAGGCGCAAGGGCTAGCCACGACTAGCAGAGTCATCGCACGATAGAAAGCTGAATAGCCCGCAGATGTGTTTTCAATCGGCGCTATCCCCAAAACTAGCCACCAGAAAAGGAACATAAAGGTGGTAACGCTTAGGATAAGATACGTATACTTTGTTCCGAACTTGTCCGTAAAGCGTTGGCTAGGAGCCTTCAGGTGCTGAGCTTCTTGTATTAACTGAATAATCGTTTGTAATGAACTTTTCTGAGCAGAACGCACCACACGGGTTTTAACAACTCCCCATAAATTAATCGTCCCGCTAAATGTTTCATCGCCTATGCCTTTGTCTACCGGAAGCGATTCTCCTGTAATATTAGATTCATCCGCTGATGTTGTCCCTTCAATAATTTCTCCATCAACCGGAAAGAGATCTCCAGGGCGAACTTTTATAATATCGCCGGGTTTAACAAGATCAACTGGCTTTTCAAACTCATTTCCCTCTTCGTCTACAGCAATTGCCATTTTAGGCGCCAATTTAAATAGACCGTCAATAGCGCTTCTAGTACGGCTCATAGCATACTCCTCGAGCGCTTCGGCAAACGTAAAGAGAAACAGCAAGAGTGCCCCCTCTGCCCAAGCACCGATACTAACTGCTCCAAAGGCAACCGCTAGCATGAGGAAGTGCATATCCAGCTCTCCCTTGGGCAATTTTTTGACTACGGCTAACATAGGCTCCCAGGCACCGGCAATAATCGCAAACGTATAAAACACTAGGCCTAGCCAGGGATAAGCAGAGGAAGTTCCTGTTAAAAAATAACCCAATAGACCAGCAACTCCGCAAAGCCCAGCCATTAAACCGGTAAATTTCCAGTGTCCCTCGCCTTCCTCATGGTCTTTGAGGCGCTTTGGCCACGGTATATCACGCCATTTCCAGTGCAGATAGCTGCCTTCATTTTCATCCTTTTTTAAAAGCAGATCATTTTCTTTCTGGGTAACGAAAACGCCTTCAGGCACGGTATGGTTTTCTCCTTTGCCTTTTATAATCCGATTTTCAATTTCTAGAATCGTTTTTTGAATAAATGTCTCCAGGGCTAGTTGATCCACTTCCTCCAATGTCGCAAAGGAAATTTTTTTATCTTCAGCGTTTACCAGGATAGCTTCGATATTTTTTTCGCGGTGCAAAAAATCCGCAAGCTCGGCTATCCATAAGTCATGTTTTGTATCTTGATCGGCAATCATCGTCATCTGGGGCATTTAATTACAAGAGAGTATAGTACCTTTTTTGCACAAAGATATACTATACTAGCTTGTAAGTGCAAAACAAGCCGTGTTTTCACTGTGTTTAAATAATACGATCGTAAGACCGAACTTAATCTTCAAAATGAAAATCTATTTGGAAAAGCGTTTCGCCACTTCAGAAAAGCGTTTGATACCCATCTTTAATCGATCTTCATCTAGGCTTCCGAAGCTAATTCTCACGTAATTACGAGGGCTGCGCTCCGCAAAGCATAAGTCTCCGGGCACATAAAGAACGTTATTCCCTAAGCATGCTTTACAAAATGCCGATTCTAATGATGTATCTAACCCTTCCGGACCTTTCAACCACGCCATTAATCCACCTTCAGGTTTTTTCCAGCTCCAGCCTATGGTTGATAATTGTTCGTTCTCTAGGGTCTCCTGCAAAACATCTGCCTTTCGTCCATACCAGGCGTGAATATCGTTTAACCACTTGCTATACCAATTATTTGTAATCACTTTTTCTATGATGGCTTGAGAAAAATTGGCGGATCCAAAATCATGATGCCCTTTTACATAAAGCATCTTCTGGAGCCATTCTCGATCTGAACAGCAACCATAACCAATCTTCATTCCACAAGAAAAGGGCTTAGTATAGGTTCCCAAGTACAAGCGAGGGATATCTGCCATTTCCTCCACACTTAGAATACTGGGTACCGGGTAGGGTTCATTAAAATAAAGTTCACGGTAAGCGGAATCTTCTAAAACAGCACTATCTAGTTTGTATTCCTTGATTAATCGCCCCAAAGCCCGTTTATCCTCCCACGAAATACAGCGGCATGAGGGATTCCCGAAATAGCCCATTAAATAAAAGGCCTTAATGCGATTCAGGTTTCCTTCTTTTCTTATCTTATCTAATTGCTGGCGTAGGGCATCGAAATCTATCCCACCATCAGTTAAGCACCGCAGTGTTATTGGGTTGATGCCTAAGCCGTTTAGCAATTCCAGAAAAACAAAATAGCTGGGTCCTTCCACGAACACATAATCCCCAGGATCACACAACACCTGCATTGCTAAGTACAGGGCTTGTTGGGAACCATTGGAAATGATGAAATTTTCCGGCTTCCAGAGATCCGCTTTCTCGTTAGGGTATTGTTTTAAAAAATCCGCCGTCGCTGCGCGCAGGCCTGGTCTGCCTTGGTTCATGCCATATTGCAAATACTCCGCATCTCCTTCTTGGGAAAGAACAGCGTCCACGGCCCGATAAATGATTTCCTTGGGCATGCGGGCATTATCAGTAAAGCCGACTGCTAAAGAAAGCACATCGGGGTGCTCTAGGGCTTTTGTCATTAACTGCGTTACCACTGGCTCGGTTAAATTTTGACCGAGTTTTGAAAACAGTGCCCTCTCTTCTTTCACAAGCATATGATAACGGTGGTTACAACAGACTGAAATTTCATACTGTCGGCTGACCCTTGTTTCGCCTGTGGGCAAGATCTATCTAGTTCAGCCGATTTCGCAAATAGTCGATTAGTTCAATAAAAAATGAGTTATCATTGCCAATAGCCCTACAAACATGGATTGCTTTATCGGAATGATTCATCATCTTCTCTAAAGCAAATTCGAGGCCAAAAATGGAAGGATAAGTGCATTTATTGTTACTGCTATCTATACCAGCCGGTTTACCGAGTTCCTCCTGGCTAGAAGTCATATCCAATATATCATCTATTATCTGATAGGCCATGCCAAGGTGGTAACCCAAATCGCGCCCTAAAGTAACCACAGATGCATCCTGACCAGCAATCTGTAGACCCATAACAATTGCTGCTTGCATGAGAGCTGCTGTTTTCCGCGCGTAAATAGCTTCGATATCTGATTCAGTAGGCACTTTGGATTGCTCGTAATCATTTAAAATATCTAAAACTTGCCCGCCAACTAACTTTTGGGAACCGGCGGCATTACTGACTTCTTTTACCAACTGAACACATAGGGAGGGATGCGCTTTATAATGATCGGCTAATAACTCAAAGGCTAAGGGGATTAAGGCATCTCCGGCAAGAACTGCCGTAGCTTCATCAAATTTCTTATGGCAGGATAATAGGCCTCTTCTATAATCGCTATCGTCCATACAGGGCAAATCGTCATGAATTAAGCTATAGGTATGCACACATTCTAAAGCAACTGCAGCCGGCATAGGATCTATCGATGCAGGCTTAATGGCATGGCTTGCTAGCAGTAGAATAGGCCGCAATCGTTTCCCTCCCGCAAATAGTGAATAATGCATTGCTTCGTGCAATAATTTGGGATCTTCCGTTGACGAGGGTACCCATCGAGTGATCGCCTCATTAATCATCTTGAGATCGTTATTTAGCCTTGCTTTAAATTCCATAAAATTGCTATTATTAAATTGTTAACCTAAGAATTCATTATGCCCATGCCAACCCTAGAAAAAACCATTGATAATGTTCTTGAAGAGAATAATCACCTCCAAAAATTACTAATAGGAGGGATACTTATGTTTATCCCTATAGTCAACATTTTTGCCCTCGGCTACATATTTAGAGCCGGTACCAACATGCTCAGGAACAGTGGTAAATTCAGCCTGCCGGAATGGAATAACTGGCCAGCCTTGTTTATAGACGGGCTGAAATTGGTTGTTATCAGCATACTTTATGCGGGAGTTCCCATGGCACTCGCTTGGGTGATCAGTATTTTCCTTAACACGATCACGATGAAAATGTTAGGCCCAATCCCCTTTTTCCCCATCAGCATCGCCTTTTTAATTGTACCGGCACTTAAATACGCCGCGTTATACCACTTCCAAAAAACCGGTTCATGGGAGAGTTTGCTAGACTTAAAGGAAATTGCCAACTTAATAACGACCCCTTACAAACGACATTTAGCAATCCCTTCAATTGCGCTCGTAGGCTTGTTCTTCATCGGCGCGCCTCTCTTCGGGCTAGCTTTTTTCCTTGGCATGCTCTTGATTTTACCTTATTATTACGGCGTATATTCTTCTTCTGCCCAAACAGTGAAGAAGAGTTCAACGAAGAAATAGTAAGATAAAAATATGCCAACCTACGATTATTCCTGCAAATTGTGTTCTGAAACGTTTGAAATCTTTCACTCCATAAGCGAAGCACCTAAAAAAATGTGCCCAAGCTGCAAGAAAGAAGGTCTAGAGCGTAAGATTAGCTCAGGTGCTGGTATTATATTCAAAGGCAGCGGTTTTTACGAAACGGATTACAAAAAAAGCCCCAGCACAAGTTCGGAGCCTAAAGAGAGCTCAACGAGCAAAAACTGCTCTACGAACTGCGGTTGCGGTAATTAACGTGGAATAACTCGCGCAACCCCCGAAATCGTTTTCACCTCCCCAGTCAACGTTTTAGTCATATACCCCAATAATGAAACCCAGAAATTTTCGCCCTAAAAGCACTGTTGGCATAATCATCAGTGGAATATTAGGTTGTACTTTGGGCTTCTTAATCGCATTTGGGGTACTAGTCGCAAAACCTATTCCGATGGGTTATACTCCCCCAAAGAACTCAGAAAAAAATAATGCCTACATCGTACTGGGTAAAAATACAGGTGGAAGTAATTGGTACGCCCTTCAAAAAGCTTTTTTAAGCCCACAGCAAGTTCGCCTTACAGTAAACGAAGCTTCCCTAAACTTGTGGGTCAAGAATTTATACCGTGGCTACAAGCCCGTGCCTTCTCAAAGCAAGCTGGAGCTTCTCCCCTTGACCCCTAACTTCCACCTATACGACGGCAAACTGCAAATAATCTTTCCTTTACAGCTCAAAGTAGGTGGTAAACAAAAATTAAAGGTAAATTTTGTAACCATTGGCAAAATAGTCGAAGGAAAAGATGGTTTTCGCTTCATACCTGAAAATTCTTATCTCGGATCAGCTTTATTCCCTTCATTTGCAGGAGGTGGAGCCTTCTTTTATGAAAAACTAATGACTGCCTTTAGCGGCTTGTCGGAGTTCCCTATGTACAAAGAAGCGTGGAAAAGTCTTTCACTCGCAGAAATAACCGGCGACTTATTAAAACTAGAACGTTTACAATAATCTTTCTTTCTGTTACTTATTAATTTGTAAATTGCCCCGAATGTGAGCCCCCACACTAATATATACATGCGCGCAAGACTGCGTTTCTGGTTGTTTCTCATCCTGATGCTCGTTTTGCTCATTTTCATGGAATACTACCAACTTAACCAAGGTGGAATTGGTTATTTCTATAAGCGCTACTTTGCCAGCGAATATATCCCAAGCTCAAGCCGTTTCCCTTCCCCTCAATGGAGTTTAAAGGATACTGAAGGAAAAACTTATTCTTCAGAAAACTTAAAGGGTCAGGTCGTATTAATCAATTTCTGGGCAACCTGGAGCACGAAGTCGCTAGATGAATTCCCTGCCTTGATCGATTTACAGGAAAAATTCAAAAACAATGATGTCACCATTCTAGGGGTTTCCATTGACCAAATTGATAACGAAAAACTCGCTAACTTTAAGGAAAAATCTCTGCTCCCCTACCCCAACCTCGTAAGCGACACCGATATGATCGAAAAATTTGGCGTCTTTGACTCCTTGCCTATGACTTTTTTAATTGACCAAAACGGTAATATCGTACGTTTTTACAAGGGTAAAATATCTTCCGCTGAACTCAGTCGAGTGATCGAAGATTTACTCACCCCAACTAGCCCGTAAATCTCTATGAAAACGCTCACCCTTTTTCGACACGCCAAATCAGATTGGGGAAACAATGATATCAAAGACTTTGATCGTCCGCTCAATGAACGTGGCCAAAAAGAGGCTCCTATCATGGGAAAAGTTCTTCATAATAAAGAACATTCCCCAGACTTAATAATTTCCAGCTCAGCTCTGCGTGCTTTTACCACCGCACAACTTGTTGCTAAGGAGCTCGACTACCCGGAAACTAATATTCAAGTCATCAACGAGCTCTACAACGCCCCAGCCGGCATGATGTTACGAATCATTCAACGCACAGATGATAGCGTAAATCATTTATTCGTCTTTGGGCACAACCCAGGCATCTCAGATCTCGCATGCCAATACATTGGAGAACGATCCGTCGGATTGCGCACTTCAGAAGCAGTTACGATTACATTTAACGTAGACAGCTGGAAATCCTGCCAGATTCGAACAGGGAAGCTGCTACACTATTTTGCAAATCCTTCCAACGCGGATTATAAAATATAGGGCTAGTCACCCAACATTTTTCTAAACACAGCTTCATCGATAATAGCAACACCAAGCTCTTCCGCTTTTTTAAGCTTTGAGCCCGGATCCGCCCCGGCCAACACATAATCTGTCTTTTTACTCACGCTAGAAGTCACTTTGCCGCCGGCGTTTTCTATAAGAGTTTTTGCTTCATCACGCGTCATACTCGGCAATGTCCCTGTTAGGACAAACGTCTTATCCGCTAGATCAGAGTTCTGGTAACCCTGTGCCTGTTGGCCTCTATGGTCTTTTGTATTTAAACCATAATCGATCAACCGTTGAATGATCTTAGCATTCTCTTCGGTCTTAAAAAACTTGATAATACTCTCTGCCACAATCTTCCCAACACCGTCTACTTCTAGCAAGTCTACTTCCTTGGCGTTCATCAATGCCTCTAGGCTCTTAAACGCTTTTGCTAGATCTTTTGCCGATTGCGCCCCCACTTGCGGTATCCCAAGTCCATGGAGTAACCGCCACAGCTCCTGTTGCTTACTGTTTTCAATCGCTTGTACCAGATTTTTAGACGACTTTTCAGCAAACCCTTCTAGGGCGAGTAAGTCTTTTTCGTTGAGTTCATACAAATCGGCCATATTAGCGCATAGCGATTTATCAACAAGTTGGTCAACCACCGCTTTGCCTAGGTTCTCTATATCCATGGCTTGCCTTGATCCAAAGTGCAAAATCCGGCGTCTCACTTGAGGCGGGCAACTCACGTTCGGGCAGCGCCAAGCAGCTTCCTCGGGTAAACGAATCGCCTCCGCGCCACACTCAGGGCATGTTTTCGGAAACGTATAGGGTTTACTATCTGCTTTACGCTTCTCAACTACCACGCGTACCACGGCAGGAATCACCTCACCTGCTTTTTCGATAATAACGGTATCGCCTATACGAATATCTTTTCGTTTAATTTCATCTTCGTTATGCAGGGTAGCGCGTGAAATCGTAGAGCCTGCTAAACTAACGGGTCTTAATTCAGCAACAGGGGTCAACACTCCTGTTCGTCCTACTTGTATCGTTATATCGCCTAAAACAGTTTCCGCTTGCTCGGCTGAAAACTTGTAGGCCACGGCCCATCTCGGCGCTTTTGCTGTCTGTCCTAACCGTTTACGCAGCGCTATATTATTTACTTTAACAACAGCGCCATCGGTTCCGTATTTAAATTCATGTCTCAATGTATCTATTTCTTCAATACTTTTGCAAACATCTTCAATCCCTTTAGCAACCCAATATTTCTCAAGCGTGGGTAATCCCCAGTCTTTTAGCTGATCAAAAAAATCTGCATCGTTTTCAAATCGCTTGGGCTCGCAATAGCCAAACCCAAAGAGAACTATGCTGAGCTTGCGTCTTCTGGCTTCTGCGGCATCGAGTAGTTTTACCGTACCGGCAGCCAGATTACGGGGGTTTGCGTACGGGGGAAGGTCTTGTTCTTCGCGTTCTTTGTTGACGAGGGTAAATGCATCTTCTGTCATATAGACTTCGCCGCGTATCTCAATCACCTCGGGCACGTTTTTCCCTTTGAGAGCATGGGGCAGCCCGTGTATTGTACGTATATTGTGGGTAATATCATCTCCTTCCACACCATTACCGCGTGTCAGCGCACGTACCAGCTTTCCTTTTTCGTATGTCAGAGATACCGCTACGCCGTCAATTTTTGGTTCCACAACATACTCAAGGGGCTCTTCTCTCAAAACCCTGTGTATTCGTTTTTCGAATTCAACGACTTCGCCCATGCTGTAGCTATTATCAATACTCAACATGGGTTCGCGGTGAGTATATGATTGAAAGGACTCAATTCGATCGTCGCCTACTTTTTTCGCTTCTGCGAATTCCGGATAACGTGCTTCCAGCGCTTCTAGCTCTTGTACTAATCGATCATACTCAAAATCAGAAATCTCAGGCGCTGCTTTTCGATAATACAATTCATCATGGCGGGCAATTTCTGCTCGCAGAGAGTGTATCTTCTTATCAACTTCCTTCAACGTCATATCATCAATCATATCTCAAGGCGGCGAATTTCAGGACAACATTATCCGACTTTTTAAGCGTGAAGGCAAATATTTTTAGCCACTTCGTCCGCTTTTGCTTTGCCAGCCAGCTGCTCCAAAATGGCCAGGCCGAAGTCAACCGCTGTTCCGGGTCCTTGTGAGGTAATTACTTTACCATCGATGACAACTTTTTTATCAAAGGTTGCTTTCGGAAGTTCTTCTTTCACGGAAAAATGGCAGGTATGCTTCTTTCCTTCCAATAAACCGGCATCGTCTAAGACAAGTGGTCCGGCACAAATCGCTGCTACCCATCTGTCAGAGTGCGCTGTACCTTGCAGGAAATCAATCAAACTGGACGATTTCCTAAAGGTAGCCACTCCTGCCCCTCCTGGAATCATCACACAATCATAGACTTCATCCACAGCGTCACTTAAAGTGCAATCAGCCTCTATGAGCAATCCGTTTGCACCACGTGCTTTTCTGTGATCGGTCAGGGATGCTACCGTTACCGCCAAACCACCTCGGCGCAAAATATCGATCGGCGCCACGGCTTCTAATTCTTCTGTTCCATCTGTTATCACGACTAATACTGATTGTTCACTCATATCGTTTTTCTCTATTTAGTTGTTCTTTTTTGATTGTTTTCAGAAAGGAATTCACAGCTACCCAATAGCCTGCAGGGTCTTTTTCCACCAGGTTGTTGTGGCCCGCGCCGTTTACCCAAAATTTTCTCTTTGGGCGCAATGCTGCTTCATATAATTTCTCTCCATGCCAGAAGGGAACTACGCTATCTTCCGTTCCGTGTATCATGAGCATCGGCGCGTTGATCTCTTTTATTTTATCGATGTTGTTAAAATTATCCCAAAAGAGGAGCGGATAAACAGTTACCACTCGAAACGCGCTTACAAAAGCTCCTTCAAGGATCACGCCTCCTACATCATACTTCAAAGCCAATTCAACCGCTGGTCCACCACCTAAAGAACGCCCATACAATATAATGCGCTCGCCGGGAATCTTGAGCTCATTAATCGCGTATTCATAAACACTCTGTATTGATGCATAGGCGTTCTTCTCCGTAGGCTGCCCTGTACTGGTTCCGTATCCAGGATATTCATACGCAAGCATGGAATAGCCTTCTTGATTAAAAGCCGAAACCACATCTGAAATTGTCCCAAGGTCTTCTCTATTTCCGTGGCTATACAAAATCGTAAAATAAGGGTTCTGTACAGGAACATATTTTATGGAAATTTTTTCTCCCGAAGGGAGTGCTAGCTTACGAATACTCGCATCGTCCACATAGCTCGAGGTCGGTACGGGAAAAATCATCGCATTCGCGAAAAAATATGCGAATGCAATCAATCCCGCATATCCTAAAACCACAGCAAGCAACAAGATTCTATAAAATCTCAATAAACTTGCTACGATTTTCTTCATCAAAAGGGTATTAAAGCGCTGCGTCCACTGAGGAGTTCGTGCAGCGTTTTTCAGCGTTCTTGGCGCATTCTACAAGCTCTATAAAAGAACGTGCGTCTAATGCAGCTCCTCCAATCAAGCCGCCGTTAATATCGGGTTGCTCCAATAGGGCTGGTGCGTTGCTCGCTTTCATTGAGCCACCATATAGTATGGGTACTTTCTTGGCAATAGATGGGCTATATAGATCAGCAATCTTTTGCCTGATAGCCGCATGCACTTCTTGCGCCATCTCAGGTGTTGCCGTCACTCCTGTTCCAATCGCCCAAACGGGTTCATAAGCAATCATCAAGCGATCCATCTGCTTTTCGGAAATCCAGGCTAAGCCGCCTTCTAGCTGCTGGTGTATGACGTTTAGTGTTTGGTTATTATCGCGTTCTTCTCCTGTCTCACCCACGCATAGGATCGGCCGCATGTTAGATTCTAATGCCGCTTTTACTTTTTTATTAATAAAATCGTCCGTCTCGGCAAAATACTGGCGTCGCTCACTGTGCCCTAATATGACATATGAGACAAAGAAGTCTCTTAGCATTTCAGCCGATATCTCGCCTGTAAAAGCGCCTCTGGCTTCGTAATGCATATTTTGAGCGCCTAACGAAACATTTGAATTCTCCAATAACTTGCTCACCGAGGATAACGCGGTAAAGGGCGGGCATAGGACAACGTTCACCGTTGTCTCATCGTTATACTCCAAGACGATTTGCTCAGCCAGCGCTATCGCCTCGGCCGTATTCTTGTTCATCTTCCAGTTACCTGCGATCGTATATTTTATATTACTTTTTGTCATAATTTTACTAAATTTTTATTTAACGCAGCTACTCCGGGGAGTTCTTTACCTTCGAGCAACTCCAGGCTAGCTCCACCGCCGGTACTCATAAACGAAACTTTATCCGCGTATCCGCTTTCATTTATAGCTTTTACGGAATCACCTCCGCCTATAATAGAAACTGCGGACGCGTTTGCCGCTACTGCCTTAGCGATTTCTCGTGTCCCTTGCGCGCTTTTTTCAATTTCAAAAAGGCCCATAGGTCCGTTCCACAAAATCGTCTTCGCTTTTGCTATTTCCTCAGAAAAGGCTTTCACAGTCTTGGGTCCAATATCTATCCCTTCCCAGCCGTTCGGTATATTACTGATAATGTACTCCGTTGTGCCTAGTTTGCGTTCTTTAAAGTTAATATCGTCTGTTATTAAATTATCCAGGGGCAACAGCATACGTAC
Organism: Verrucomicrobia bacterium CG1_02_43_26; assembly: GCA_001872735.1. Taxonomy (NCBI): domain Bacteria; kingdom Pseudomonadati; phylum Verrucomicrobiota; species Verrucomicrobia bacterium CG1_02_43_26. The sequence goes on from MNWT01000025.1 coordinate 33,488, forward strand.
TCCTTTTCTCTTTGCCTTATCCATGGCTTCTAAGGCGATATCTACTTTGTCTTGCTCTACCGGGCTATTGCCGACTTTTCGTCCTTCTGCCAACGCAAAGGTATACGCCATAGCGCCCCCAATCAACATACAGCTCGCTTTGTCTAAAAGCGCGTTAATCACGTTTATCTTATCACTGACCTTTGCCCCTCCTAGTATAACCACAAATGGTTTCTCCGGGTTATTTAACTCTCCGCCCAAGTAATCTAACTCCTTCGCCATCAGTTTTCCGGCAACGGCTATGGGTAAAAAATGGGTCACTCCAACGGTTGAGGCATGTGCGCGGTGCGCCGTCCCAAAGGCGTCATTCACATAGGCTTCCGCTAATTGCGCCAGTGCTTTGGAAAAGTGTTCATCATTAGCCTCTTCCTCTTTATGGAAACGCAGGTTTTCTAGAAGCGCAATATCACCGGCATGCATATCGTCTATCGTTTTCTTTGCCGCTTCTCCAATACACTCGTCAACAAAAGTGACGGGCCGTTTGATCAGTTTGGAGAGTTCCGCAGCCACGGGCTTTAATGAATATTTCATATTTCGCTCCCCTTTGGGTCGCCCTAAGTGACTACATAGAATCACTTTAGCTCCCTGATCCACCAGCTTTTGAATGGTCGGTAACGCTGCTACAATTCTTGTGTTATCGGCAACATTACCTTTCTCATCTAAAGGAACGTTAAAATCAACTCGCACAAGTACTTTTTTACCAGCGAGATCAACATCATCAATCGTTTTTACGTTGGGCATAATGCATTGTACCGCCAATTGGCCCCTCTTTTGAACAAAAAAAAGCCAAACCGGCAAAATAGTTACGTTTTCAAGCAAAGGTAAACTTCAAACCTATGCACAAAATTACACCATAAAACAGGGGTAGCAAGGCGGATACCGCCGTCCACCTTATGCTCTTTGTTTCTTTGTAAATCGTGTACAAAGTCGTGGAGCAAGGGTTATGGCTTAGGCTAAAAACCATCAAACACACAGCCGTCAGAGCAGTCCAACCGGCATTCTTTAGAAAACCGCGCAGGTTTTCTTGGTTAGTAAATTCAAATAGTACGCCGTTTTCGGGCACAATGCCTAGCTCTGGATTCAGCAATACGGTCAGCATCAAAATCGCAGGGATGACGAGTTCATTTGCCGGAATAGCAATAACATATGCTAGCAAAATAATCCCACTTAACCCCATCGCCGCGCCAAAGGGATTCAAGAAAGTAGCCACCATACCAGCTATCGGGTCTCCGCTCACCGTTATATGGACTAGTAGCCAGGTAACCGCCCCGGCTGGGAGCGCAAATAATATAGCTCTCAACAATACAAATAGCGTACGGTCTATCATCGAACGATAGATCACGCTCCCTATTTTTGGTCTTCTATAGGGAGGCAATTCCAGAACAAAAAAGGTGCTTTTTCCTTTTAAAACCGTTTTAGATAACATCATGCCGCTCAACAATGTTAAGAAAAGCCCGAGCGAAACAATGGCCAAAATAGCGCCCGCAGCCACAAAACTGGCTATTCCGGAGGGAAATAGCGCGCCTATAAAAATAGTCGCCAGCAATATCTGTAGGGGCCATCGCCCGTTACAAATAGCAAAATTGTTGGTAATAATTGCCAACAAGCGTTCTCGTGGAGATTCTATGATCCGTGCCGCTATCACGCCCGCGGCATTGCACCCATAGCCCATGGCCATCGTCAGTGCCTGTTTCCCGTTCCCACCGGCCTTTTTAAACAGCGCGTCCATGTTAAACGCCACGCGGGGCAAATATCCAAAGTCTTCTAATAGGGTAAATAATGGGAAAAAGATCAATATCGGGGGCAGCATCACCGCCACAACCCAGGCTGTGGAAAGATATAGTCCATCAACTAGAAAACTCCACAGGCCGCTCATAAAGCTGTTCTGAAAGCGAACGGCACTGAGTTTGCCATAAAGCACATCAATCAACCCATAATGCAGAAAGTCCGATGGGTAGTTTGCCCCTATTATTGTTATCCAAAACACGCCTGCTAAAATGACGAGCATGATGGGTATGCCCGTCCATTTAGAAGTCAGCCAACCGTCCAGCTTCTGCTGCCATAAAACTTTGCTCGATTGCGTTGTCTCTTCCCGCAAAACATATCTCCCCTGCAATTCCGCTGAAAATCGATACAAACATTCCAGATTATCCGTCTTATGATCTAAGGGTTCAAAATCAAATAACACCCCATCTGCTTCCAATAAACCTCCCAAAATCGCTCCTATAGTCCTTTTAAGCTCGGGAATACCTTTCTTTTCGCGTGCAATTAAGGGCAAAATAGGTACCCTAAGCTCGGTGCTCAATCCCCGAAAGTCAATCGTCACACCATGCTTCTCCGCTTCATCCATCAGGTTAACAACGGCCATAACGGGTTTCCCTTGTCTCAATGCCATCACTTGCGTCAGTAGATTCAAGCTTCTGCCGAGTCTCATAGGATCCATCACAACAATAGCCAAATCAATCTCTTCTTCTTTTAAATAACGTTCTGTAGCACTCTCATCTAGTGACGTAGATCGCAGGGTATACACTCCTGGCAAATCCACAATACGTACATCTTGGCCATTAAGGGAACACAGCCCAGCATAGCTCGAGGATGTCTTGCCTGGCCAATTCCCCGTATGTTGGCGCAAACCGGTCAATGTATTAAACAAAGTCGACTTCCCTACATTCGGCGCTCCTACTAACGCAACAACCCGCACACCGCTCTGTTTTACTAACACGGGGCAATTGCTACAATTATGTTCTAACACACCCTTCATATAATTAACTCACCATTCTATACTCCTCTCGTACATAAAAAAAGCCCAACTTTCATCAGGCTTGGATTCTAAAAAAAAGTGTGTAATAATGTTATTATACAAAATCGATTAAACCGTGAGAAGACATAAGGATACCCCTTTCCCAAACAGAACACCCGTTCATGATACCACTTCCCCTTTCCCCGAACCCGGAGAATACTGGGAGGGCGCTATGGGCGAAACCAAACTCGCACGCTGGCGAAAACACCTTTTCTTCAAACGCATAATCTGGCGCATCACCTTTGGCGGCGCGGAGACCATTAAGCGTTTGCTCGATATTATCATATCTGCTGCTGCCTTAATCGCTTCTACTCCTATCTTTATCATATTCTCTATTCTCATAAAACTCGAGGATCGCGGCCCCGTCTTCTTCAAACAACCTCGCGTCGGTAAGGGTGGCAAAATATTCCATATTTGGAAATTTCGCTCAATGATCATAAACGCTGAAAAACTACGGCAAGAATTAGATAAACACAACGTTCACAAACAAAGTCAAATAACCTTTAAAATGAAGGATGATCCGCGTATCACAAAAATCGGCAAATTCATTCGCAAGTATTCCGTCGATGAAATTCCCCAATTCATTAATGTTTTATTAGGGGACATGTCACTCGTAGGCCCACGTCCTCCCATACTCAGCGAAGTTACTGCCTATAAGGCTTCCCAGTTGAGACGTCTTCAGGTCAAACCTGGCATCACTTGTCTCTGGCAAATACAGGGACGTGGCAATATTGACTTCGAGGGCCAAGTGCGTCTAGACCTTCAATACATCTCTTCTCAAACCATCTGGACTGATATAAAGATTTTGATTAAAACCATCCCTGCCGTCTTATTCGGTCGTGGTTCCTATTGATTCCTATAGCTTTCTTTGCTATTGTACAAAACGTTACCTACTAGCATGGATACTCTTACCCTCACGCTCCCCGATTGGTCTCGGTTTGATACGCTCGTCAAATCAGAGCTTCCTTACGCCTTATGGCAGGTGGGAGACCAACCTCTCCTCTACCACTGGCTGGATTACGCCGTGAACCAAGGCGCCACAAGGGTTATTATTTTATGCTATGATCGTCCCGGTTTCGTCAAAGAGTATATGGAGAAGGCTACTCTCTGGCCTATTAAATTTCATATCAAATCTATTCCCGCAGACTACAGGGAAAAGGATAGTCTTTGGGTCGCCAGCTTGCCTTATTCAAAAAACCCAAATCCTACCATCAATAGCGAGTGGGATTTACTAGACCACTGGTTCTTCACTTATAAAGAATGGTTTGATTATGTTTTTAATGATGAAAAATCCGAGCTGGGCACTCTGGCAATCGGTCGCTTTTGCTCAATTCACCCAACGGCCAGACTGCGCATGCCGATCTGGATAGGCGACTACGTGTCCATCGGCCCGGGCTGCATCATCGGCCCCTATGCCAGCATTGGTGAGGGGAGCATCCTCGAGGGTCCCAGTTCTATAAAATACGCGGTCATCAGTCAGCAAACCTATCTAACGGGTAACACCGAACTCAACCACGCTTTCTTAATCGGTTGCATGTTGATTAATCTCAAATACAAAGCCTGTATTGAAAACATCGATCCTCGTATCGCTAACCCTTTAGAGCGAGCTAAGGACAAACCGATTCTTATCGAGCGTTTCGGTGCCTTATTCCTCTATTTCTTGTTCCGTTTCATGGCGCTTTTCGCCAAACGTAAGGAACGGCACGAATGGAAAGGCATCAATGGCCTTAATTATATCGAATACGATGGTTCCCTTTGGCTTGCTCGGCGTCACTGGCTAAAATACGTCTGGTTAGGAAAGATGCGTCTGGTTGGTATCTTGCCTAGAACGGAATCTCAACTGCTAGAGCTCCCCAAGGAATGGCATAATCTGATTTCTAAGATTCCGCCGGGTGTCTACGCTTACTCAGATTTGCACGGCTGTCACTCGGCTGAAAATGGTCAAGAACACATCCACGCCATTTATCAAGCTATCCAAGCAGCTAACTGGATCACTTGGCGTGTCTTAAGAAACATTTTCTCCATTTTCAGAAAAAAACACATCTCACAGAAGCACGCTAAAGACGAATAACTCTCCTCAGCCAGATTAATTAACCCCTGCCAGATTCGCAGTTATTAACTCATCTCCCAGCGGTTTTCCCGTCATGAGATAATTCTGTACATAATCACGCACCGCTTCTTCTAATGGGTAAATTTCTTTATCATAACCGGTTGCTCTCAGTTTACTGATGTCCGCACAGGTATAATACTGGTACTTGGAGCGCAGTGTCTCTGGCATGTCGATAAACTCAATGTTCATTTTTTTATTCAAGGCTTTGAAGATCGCGCTTGCAAGATCAAGCCAGGTATGAGCTTTTCCGGATCCCAGGTTAAAGAGACCGTTCGCTTTATTGTTTTCGGCAAGATGAATCGTCATCTCCACGGCATCTTTCACGTATAGAAAATCGCGCATCTGCTCCCCGTCTTTGTACTCGGGTAAATAGCTTTTAAAGAGTTTTATGATTCCTGTTTCTTCTATCTGGCCAAACGCTTTGTGCACTACGCTGCGCATATCTTCTTTATGCCCTTCGTTTGGTCCGTAAACATTAAAATATTTTAGCCCCACCATCTGGTTTAACATCTGGTGCTTCCACGCAAACAAATCAAACATATGCTTGGAATAACCATACATATTCAAGGGGCGTAGCTTGCTGATGTCTTCATCTCTATCGTCCATGCCTTGCGCGCCGTCCCCATAAGTCGCGGCTGAGGATGCATACACAAAGCGCGCCTTGTTTCCCATTGCCCAACTGGCCAAATTTTTTGTGTACTCGAAATTATTTTCGATCAAGTACCGGCAGTTCTTTTCCGTTGTGCTTGAACATGCCCCTAGGTGGAATACCGTAGTCACATCCCTAAAGAGATTGCCGGAGGCATGCGAAAGCATGGCCATAAACTGGTCTCCTTCTAAATAATCCCGATAGCGCAGGGGCACCAGGTTCTTAAATTTTTCATCGTGCCCAAGAAAATCGGTCACGTAAATATTTTCAATGCCGCGCTGGTTTAATGCCCATATCAGGGCGCTACCAATAAATCCCGCCCCGCCTGTTACGAGGACAGCTCCTTTTGTAATATCATGCATAATGAATGTGTCTTCTTACTTTTGCAAACGCTCAAGAGCAGATATCATGGTCTCTTCCATAATGTCCTGCAAGCCTCTTTCTCTCATTTTCTTGAGGGCTACTTCCGTACACCCACCCGCAGAGGTAACACTATCTCTTAACTGCTCCAGTGTCTTTCCGGATTGCGCTAACAACATACCTGTCCCTAACACAAGGTGATCCAGCGCGGGCAGTGCCATTTCAGGATCAAGCCCGAGTTTTTTAGCCGCTTTTATATACGAATCTAAAAACTCCATAAAGATGCCAGGTCCGCTACCGAATAATATTGTAAAGGAATCCATCTGTTCTTCTTTCACTTGTAGTGCTGTCCCACTGGGCATAACAATTCGTCTAAAGGGTTTTTGATCCACCGCTTTGGGTTCTTTCTCAAAGCAAAAGGTTGTTATACTGGCTCCTACTTCAGCTAGTATATTGGGCATAATGCGTATAATCCCTCTCGCGCTTGAGAAAAACTTAGCCAATTCTGCCAGGGTAACGCCTGCTAGCATAGAAACAAGTAGGTGATCTTTCACAAGTGGCGCTAGCTCTCCCGCCAGGCCTTCTAGATCTTTAGGTTTGCAGGCGAGTATGATGACATCCACTTTCTCTGCAAATTCTTCTAAATTTTTTGCGGTCTCTATCCCCGTCGCTTTCGCCAACATTCTTTCGCTTTCATGGTGCTTACTGATACAAACAATATCTTCCGGCTTATTCTCTTCGCTTGTAAGCATTCCTTTAACAAGGGCGCTTGCCATATTTCCAGCACCAATAATTCCAATTTTTTCTCTTTTCATAATGCTTCTTTGTTTAATGGTAATTTAATGGTAGCGCATGTGCCGCCTTCTTCTCGTGGATGAAGTTCCAGCGTCCCGCCTACGTTTTTGATAAAATGTTTTGCTAGTGTCAAACCGAGCCCACGGCCCACCCCTGCGTGCCTTGTCGAAAAGGGTTCGTATAAGGTGTCCAATAACTCCGTAGAGATACCTTTTCCCCAGTCGTTAATCTTTATCTGCGCAAACCCATCTTCTTGCTCTAAATCTATTTCTACTCTTCGGGCTTCATCAGCAACTTCGTCCCCATAGGACTCCCAGGCATTGATCAATAGGTTACTGATCGCGTTCTGCACCAGCTCCGGGCAGCTATTGATCATTACTCCGGCCGTTCCTTTACTATTAATAGGAATTTCCGTAGCGTTGGAGTGCTCTTCCATAAAATACTGTACGCCCATTTTTACCAATTTCGCCAACAGGATATCCGAAGTCATATAATTTTGCGTGATCGATATCGTCCGCAATTTATTCACAATCTCCACCATCCGGTGGATCGCTTCATCCATCTTTTCCATGTGGTAAATCGATTTCTCTTCTTGCGTATTTAAAATGCGCAAGAGGTCTAGGTGCCCTTTTATCCCGCCGAGCAAATTATTAATATTGTGCGCTATCCCTTCCGTAATAGAGCCAATGGCCACATTGCGGCGCGCTTCACCGAGTTCTTTTTGTAAATTAATATTCTCTTTATAAACCTTTTGTAGCTTTAACTGTGTCTTAATACGCGCCAGTGCTTCCTGGAATTCTATCGGTTTCGTAATATAGTCCACCGCGCCCACACTCAGGCCTTCAAGCTTGTGTTCTTTGGATTGTTTAGCCGTTATAAAAATAATTGGCGTAGTTGCCGTTTCTTCATGTGCCTGTAACTGTTTACAGATTTCCAGCCCATCACAGTCGGGCATCATTACATCCAATAGAATCAAGTTCGGTTTCAATTGAAGCGCTTTTTCCACACCGGCAGCGCCTGTCATAGCTGTCTCTACGGTAAACCCTTCAAACGTCAGGTATTTCTCTAATACCTGCAAGCTCACGGGTTCATCATCTACAACTAATATTAATGGGGGTTTCAAAGCTATGGGAATCTATTCCTGAGAATAACGTCTTTTTCCCAAATTTCAAACTTTTAGAAACGATTCTCGTTTTGGTGATGATCACAACTCAAATGTTTTTTCAAACAGGTGAACATCACCAAAACTATACTTAAATTCGTTACTTATTTTACTTGACTTTTCCGATTTGGCTAGCGTATAATCCTTTATTGCCAAAAAATGCTTGCAGCATGTCCCAATAAAGGATTATACGCTAGCTAAATAAAATTTCCTCCTTATCCCCACCTTACCGCTTCGAGATACGGGCGGTGTGCTCGTAACGAGAGGAGTCGCTAAACGTGTCCACCAAAGCCTTGGCGTAGGCCGGGCCGAATCGCCAATATCAAATCATTCGAGAGATAGCTATTACCCTCGTTTGATGAAAAAAGATCCCGCTCTTATCAGGAAACCGTCATTCCAATGTTGGACAAAATGCGCTCCAATTCTTCATGGCTCTTGTACTGTATCACAAGTTTACCTTTGCTTCCTTTGGCTTTCACTTCCACTTTCGTGGATAAAAATTTGGCAAGTTGTTGCTCAAGATCCCTAACTGCCGTCTCGTGTTGCACTTGGCGGTTTGTTTTAAAATCATTTCTTGAGGGAGATGTGCTTTTATAGGTCTTCACCGTTCGCTCAGCTTCCCGAACACTCATCCCTTGCTCAATAATTTTTCTCGCTAACAAAACACGGTGCTCGGATTCCGCTAAACTTAAGATCACTTTCGCGTGGCCGACAGATAGGATCCCTTTTCCCAAATACCCTTGTATCTCTTTGTCTAAATTAAGCAATCGTAACGCATTCGCCACAGAGGCACGTCCTTTACCGACACGTTCCGCTACCGCTTCTTGCGTTAAATTAAAATCATTCATCAGGCTGGCGTAACCGAAGGACTCATCTATCGGGTTCAGATCCTCCCGCTGTAAATTTTCAATCAATGCCATCACCGCCGTAGAGGCATCCCCTGCTTCAATAATACGGGCCGGTATACGCGGGAGTCGTAAATACTCAAACGCCCGCATGCGTCTCTCTCCTGCAATCAGGCTGTACTTGTCCCCTTGCTTGCGAACAATTATCGGCTGCAAAAGGCCTTCAGAACGTATACTCTCTGCGAGATCATGGATCGTTTCATCACTAAATGCTTTTCTAGGCTGGTACGGGTTACGCTCTATCAGGGAAAGCGATAACTCTAAAAAAATCTCCCGGGGCTCTTCTTGTTCCACAATAACCGTCTTTTCAATCATCTCGGGTGTCGAAATGGCTTTCTCTATAATCGCCTCTTCTACCTTAGGCGTACGTGAAGGCTTCTTCTTCGCTTGCTTCGGCTTGTTTATAGGAGCCTGCTTAACGGGCTTTTTCGCCACGGGAGGTCTCTTGGCAGCTTGTGCCTTCTTCTTGGTGTCTCCTTTAGTGGTCGCACCGGACATGCCTCCGGCGATTAAATTCCCTAAACCTCGTCCTAAACGACTTTTCGTTACCTTTTTAGATGCCATTGTATCAATTTTTTTGTGGTATAAAAATCTTCTCCCCAGAGCGTAAACCCCTCGGATTGCCTATTTCATTAGCGACCTGCAGCTCATTCACGTTCGAATTATACTTATCCGCTATCTTGGAAAGGGTATCGCCGGGCTGCACCGTATACTCAAAGCCTTCTTTTGCATAGGTCGCTGCCATTCCACCCTTACGGTCACTCTTTTTGGAAACTTGTTGAGATAGCCCGTCAATCGCAGCCTGCGTCTGTGCTGCCAACTTCTGTATCTGCTGGCTCACTTGCGTAATAATATCTTTTCGTTGGGCCTCGTTTAACGCCTTCCACTCCTTCTCCATCTCTTTAATCGTAACAACAAGCTTTTTCTGCTCATTTTGCACAAACACCAGGCTCCGCTTAAGCTCTGCTATATCTTTCTTTAAGGACTCGTTGTCTAAGCGCATTTGCCCCACACGGTAGCGTAGCTCTTCTACATCTTGCACCAACCCTGCCAACCGAGGGTCACTAGTTGCCTGGGTCTGCCGAACGGGCTGCTGGTAAAGCTCTGCACGGGCAAACTGTCCCAACGGAACAACATTTACGATAACTAATAATGTAATGGAAATAATGGTGCGCACGTGCAAAATTCTTGGTTCAATAATCTTACAAAGTATAGGTTTATATCCCTACCTGGGTCAACGCCATAATACAACACATATTATCCCCTTCTCTTCACTCAAAACAATCCATCTCAAGCGATTATCGGGTTACACAGACATAAAAAAACACCCCGCCTAACAACGTTAAAACGGGGTGCGACAAAATCGTTATCTTACACGATATATTTACAGATCCTTTTTATTCTCAACAGAACGTTCTTCTAGTTTCTTCATGCTCCTTTCTACTGGTGTCTCGCTACAGAAGTTAGTAATTACGAAAGTTATCACCGTGCCTAAGCCGCAACAAAGCCCCCCTAATATAAACGAAGCTCCTACTTGCTGTACCGGCAGCCCAAGTATAAAACCTACACTACCTGGAATTGCACCAACCTTTAGGCTTCTCGAAGTAAGACCTGTAACATGATCACCCACCTCACTCCATGTATTTTCACTGAGTAGCTCCGTAACATCTTTTTTCAGATTGATGACGCTCTGCGTGTCAGCATACTGACTATTCTTATTTGAATTTATTCCCTTCTCCAAAAGGTCCAATACCGTCAAAATATTAGCACGTGCTCGATCAGAGGTACTGAC